>JBCBQE010000775.1:0-3624 GCA_039820385.1 Cyanobacteria bacterium J06635_10 | reverse complement strand
CCACAGCAAATTTAATTGGGATGGTAAATCTTGGACGGGCTGTACTCCGGTTTTGAAATCCATGCGTAAATAGAAATTAGATTGATCTAACCCATACCATAACCTTTGAATGGTGCTGCTGCTGTGCATGGTTCCTCGCGCACCACCTATTTCTAAACGCCCAGCTTTTTCCCAACCCTCTTCATCGCCGCTACCGTTAATTTGTGGGTGAATAAATCCAGAACTGCGGTGATCTGTTCGTGCTTCGTGAATTTCTAAGGGTTTAGTTAAATAGGTTGGTATGGGTTCGTTCAATGCCTGGTAAATTCCCCGGAGATGTAAGCGGAATAGTTGGTCAAAAATAGCATCTTGATTTGATGAGTGTCCTTCACCAAACCACCAAAACCAGTCGGAACCTTCGGCGGCGTATAAAGCTTCCCAAGCTGTGGGATTGTTCTCTTCTGTTGCTTCTGGATGATTCGCCAATGTTTGTCTGGCGTGAGCTAAGTAATCCCAAGCTCGATTTTTTACCGGATCGCCGATCCAAGTAGTAAAACTACCGTCTACCCAAGAACCGCTGTGTAATTGCTCTCCCTCGATCGCCGCCGTGGGGGGAAACTGTTCCAAAAATTCGGAAACTGTTACTAATTTTAATTGCGTTTCTTTGCTAAAGCCTTCATACAAAGCTTCTAAGAAAGGTTTACCATCTTGCTCGTAAAATTCCCAACAGTTTTCGCCATCTAAAGCGATAGTAACTAACCAAGGTTGTTCTGTTTCTGTACTTTGCTGCATTTGAGCGATTTTGAGCAACCGTCCAATTAAATCTTGCGCTGCATCTTGAGGTGGCATACCACTATAGGTAAAACCAATTAGATCTGATAATGCATGGTCGCGGAATACAATTGATAAATCTCCTGCAGAAGTTTTTAAACGGTAGGGACGGTAAAGTAATTCTGGTTGTTGAATATTTCCTGCTTCATCGCGGTGGAAAAACTGTTGTAAACTCCATCCCAATACCGCTTCATCCGAGCATATCCACTGAAAACCTTGTTCTACGATATACGGCAAAATAGCCGGACTCACGGATTGCTCGGAGGGCCACAATCCACGGGGTTCTCGTTTAAATCTATCTTTATATAACTCCCAGCCCTTATATAAATGACGGGGAATATCTTCAGCCCATGTAAAACGAGACCGGGGTAAAGTCATATTGGGCACTGCTATTCTACCAGCATCGGTATCTGCCAGTAAAGGTAAAATCGGATGAGTTAATGGTGTAGTCATTACCTCCAACTGCCCAGTTTCCTGCATCTTCCGGTGTTGCGGGATAATCCGACTTAAAATTTCTCGCTGTTTCGAGTAAATGCGTTGGCGATCGCTCAAACTAAAATTGCGTCCCTGCTTTAACCAAGCAGCAATGTCCCCATCATCCCAAAATAACGGGTCAATCCACGCCAGATTATGCCAAGCTAATAAATCGCTATAATCTTGCAATTCCCAATTGGCCAAACACCAAGCTTCTCCCTTCTCTTGACGAAGTTGGTAAAGTTCCCGATAGCGGGGATGGGGTTTAATTAAAGTATCGTAATTAGCGTCAAAAAAATGTTCGATAATAAATTCTAATTGTCCTAGAGTTAGTTGTTCTGTAGGGGTTAAACTAACTTCTAAATAAGGATCGAAAGCTGTACCGGCAATATAATCTTCAAGCTGCAATATCAGTGACGGTACCAAGTTAACAGTTTGATGCAACTTCGGATACCGTTCCAACATCAACACTAAATCTAAATAATCCTTTGTACCGTGCAATCGCACCCAAGGTAAGCGGTATCTTCCGGTACTAGGGTACGAAGATGTACCTTTTTCAGGAGATTTATATAAAGGCTGATGTTGATGCCAAACAAAAGCGATGTATAGGGGCTGAGACATAAGCGAGTGGGGGAGGGGTGAGTAAAGAATAGTGACTGGGGTTATACCATTTTAGATTTGAGATTCTGGCTCTCACAATCATTGTTCAATTTGGTATTAAAAGTAAAAAGCCCTCAAAATTTTAACGTTTTACGTTTGACCTTTAACTTTTTTCTTTCCCATCCCTATTCCCCTGTCACGGGCACCCATAAGAATTTGTTTAGAATCAAAAAATTCTTATGGGAACCCTTCACTACTCGCTACACTACTTGTTCTACTTCTGCAATCTCCGGAATCATTTCTCTGAGACGGCGCTCAATTCCCATTCTCAGAGTCATAGTCGAACTAGGACAAGATCCGCAGGCACCTTGTAAACGTAATTTAACAATAGGACCATCAAGTTCCACAAGTTCCACATTGCCACCATCAGACATTAAGTATGGGCGCAACTCATCAAGAACTGTTTCTACATTTTCGTTTGTTAATTCCATAATCCTCTGGCTCTGTTAAGTGACAAAGTTTGTTTTCAAAGCTTGTTAATTACATACTAGACCAATTGTAATTGCGAAATGGCGGCAGATGAGGGGGGAGATGGCATTCGGCGAGGAGATGTGAGCGGTTGGGGGGTAGAGAATAAATTACTAACCCCCAACCGTCATGGTACTGTCATGGTACTGCTCTTCTATATCGTCGCTGGTTCTAGTAACTTAATATTGGAATAGTTAAATTCGGTTATTGTATCATTACTATCTTGCGAATCTTGTACCACCTGCTTGGTCATTAAATAGTATTTACCCACTTTCTCATAAGTATCTTCAAATTTGAGAATACTTTGAACCTCATTGGTTTGAATGTCACGAAAAACAGCGGCGTAGCGAATTGCAATATAACCTTTACCCGTATCCAAATTCTCATGGGTATCAATTACAAAAGCCGTACTACCTTTTACCCGAGTTACTTGACAAATTTCCCTTCCTCGTATTCTGTAATTAGAATCGGCAGAGTCCCCCTTAACAATAATTTCAACTGCTTGTGTATCGTCTGTTGAACCTTTTATAAACTCATGCTTCCCATGAGATTCGCTAAAAGGAGTAGGTTTTCGGTGGGTAATAACATCCCATAGCTGAATGTAAATACCTTCTTGCACCTGAATATCGGAAACTCCACTTACTTCTACACTCAAGTCACGGTTAATAGATATTTTACCCGTGTAAGTTTCTTGTCCCTGTATTAGCTGCACATTGGCACTATAACCGGGAAAGTCTTCGTCCCAAGTGTAACGACTTTCGTAAGCGGCTTTAAATAACTCTTCTGCTGTTTTTGAAGTTTTCATGCAACCACTGGAACTTCACTTTTTCCAGTTTAGCGAATTATAAATTCATCATTTCTCAATTTTATAGTCAAAGAAAGTATCAACTATTCAAACGGATTTTATGAGGAGTGATTCTAACTGTAATAATTATAACTACCTTACCGTTCGCACTGGTCGGAGAGAGTAACCTATTGCCTCCTGTATATTCCCTCACGCAATACATGAGACTATTTCATCTTAAATATTACCATAGACGTTGCACTCAGTTTTTCTTCACATTCTTGACCAATCATTCCTTGATGGTACAAGCCCCTAAATTTATTTATGGATAAGATAAAAAAATTGTGCCCTTCGGCTTCAGCATAAGGCACAAAAAGTCCTTATTACAACCACCATTATTTATGGGGATTTTAATTCTAAATTCGGGC
>JBCBQE010000774.1:0-3630 GCA_039820385.1 Cyanobacteria bacterium J06635_10 | reverse complement strand
CCTCTGGAATATCCCGTTCTCCCATCTCTCACACCACATTATATTAACAGGGGTTTATTGACTTGAGGAAGTTAAGTTGTTGCGTCCGTAACTTTTGAGCTATTAATAAAGCTACTTTCACATCATAATATCTCCACAGATACCATTACTTCCTATTTTTATCAGTATTTTTTTATACTTTTATTGCGAAATAGAAGATTCCGCGTGTAAATCGGCAATTAATTGGGCTAATTGGTCGCTCGAGGCAAGGTATACCTCCCCGCAAAAGTCGCAAGTAACCTCAGCACCATTATCTTTAGCAATCATATCTTGTAGTTCATCTTCTCCCAAAATTTTCAACGCTCCTAACATTCTGTCAAAAGAGCAACTACAATGAAACCGTAAGATTTGGGTTTCTGGAAATATATGGAGTCCCATATCTCCCAATATATCTTGAAGAATTTCTGTGAGATTTTTCCCCGCTTGTAGTAAAGGTGTAAATCCTTGAAGAGCTGCTACACGCGATTCTAATTTTTCAACTATTGCCTCATCTCTAGCAGCTTTAGGTAAAACCTGAATCAGCAAACCTCCTGCGGCAGTAACTCCTTGAGAACCTACAAATACCCCTAAAACCATAGCCGAAGGTGTTTGCTCGGATGTTACTAAATAATGAGCGACATCGTCCCCGACTTCTCCCGAAACTAGTTCAACAGTACTAGAGTAAGGGTAACCGTAACCGACATCGCGAACTACATATAGAAATCCTTTACCAACTGCACCTCCAACATCTAATTTGCCTTGAGCATTGGGAGGCAGTTCAACGCTTGGATTGCCTACATAGCCGCGTACAGTTCCATCTAAGCCTGCATCTACTAACATACCACCCAAAGGACCATCCCCTTTAATTCGGATATTGACCCTTGAGCCGGAGCGTTTCATACTAGAAGCCATCAATAAACCTGCTGTCATCGTTCGACCTAAGGCCGCAGTTGCCACATAAGAAAGTTTATGGCGCTCTCGTGCAACTGAGGTCAATTTTGTAGTGATAGCACCTACTGCACGAATTCCACCGTCCGCTGCTGTGGCACGAATTAACTGATCCGCCATTGAAGAACCTTACATTTCTTAATATACAAACTTTATATATTTTGACATTCCCTACGCATAAAGTACTGCGATTTTATGGTTTATTAAGCCAATTTGCCGAAATCTTTTGTTATGTCTAGGTAATGTTGGCTCTATATCAAAGTTCGCCACTGTGGACATTTATGAGTTCTGGCTTTATGGAATGTCCGATCGCTTTGTTGCAGTTACAACAATATTGGGAAGCTGATGGAGTAAAAACCCAAGTTTTCCGTTAAAGGTATGCTTGTGTTTGCCATACTATACTAGGAATTTAATTATTTTTGTCAAAAATGCTCGGTAGTTTTCAAAAAAGTCAACTGCGTATAGAAATCGATGCATCGCAACAGGTAATTAGTAACAGCCTTTTGCATCCAATGCAATTAGGAAAATGGTTGCCTGGTGGTAGTCTTCCGGAGGGAATGCCAGAAGAATTGTATTCTGGATTTGAGTTTACCACTCGTATCGGGCTTTTATCAATTCATCACCAAGTAGAAATAGTTTCTCCTAACAGTTTACGCTTATTATTGAGCCAAGGAATTGACGGCTACCATGAATGGTATTGGGGAGAAGGTTGGGTACAGTCTCGTTTAGAAGGAATATCTGTTTTACCACTTTCGTTAGGACAAACAGTAAGTTTACTCAGTTTGCGACAATATTTAAAATCGAATCAGAATTAGTTGTTAATTGTTAGTTGTTGGTTGTTAGTTGTTAATTTTGCAACTATCCACTAACCACTAAAGTTGTTAGTTATTAATTGTTGGTTGTTAGTTGTTGGTTGTTAGTTGTTAATTTTGCAACTATCCACTAACCACTCACCACTAACTACTAAACTTGTTAGTTGTCAATTTTGCAACTATCCACTAACCACAATCCACTAACCACTAAAGTTGTTACTTGTAAATTTTCCAACTAACCACTAACCACTATTAACAACTTTTCTTTGCTTCAAGAGCGACTGCTTCGACTTCATCATTCGCCAAATTTTCTAAAATAGGTTTAGCTGACTCTGTATTTAAGCGATTTAAAGCTTGAGCAACTCTATAGCGAATTTGCCAATCTGAATTAGAAGCTAAAGGAGCTAAAACTGGAACTGCTTGACTATTTCCCAATTCTCCCATAGAACTAATAGCAGCGGTTTTCACTAAATCATTATCTTCCTTTAGCGCTTGTTGAAGCATTTCAAAACCCCGTGGTTCTCCTAATTCACCCAAGGCAGCAATCACGCTTAATTTTACAATCCACTCATCTGTTGATTGATAAAGTTGTTGCAAATCGTCAAAAGCGGCGACTAACTGTAAACCTCCCAAACAGTCTGCTGCTGCTGCTTGCACATCGGCTTCGGGATCTTTAAGTAATTCACGTAATAAATTGAGGGATTTATCTAAATCTTGTGCGCCCAAAGTGTCGAACTGACTGACAGCAGAGTATCGCACGCGGGCGTTTTTATCTTTAATGGCACTTTGAATAAACATAAAACCAATTGCTGGTTCTAATTGCCGAATTTCATTGACTCCACGCAAGCGATCGCCTAAATCTTCACTTTCAAGCTTTTTTTTAACCGTGTCAGGAGTAATACTCATTGTTATGATTCTCTCTTGTAAAAAGTTATTGGTTAGAACGCTGCTATGGAATTCAACTATCTACTAACTAATACCTAATATCGACTATCTAATGTTAGTTGGAATCTTGCTGGTTGCGATCGGTTTCAACTATCTACTAACCACTATCTACTATTTACTAACTAACTTTGAGATGCCGCCATTTCACGAATAATGTCGCTTAATGTCAAAATACCCACTATTTGCCCAGAATCATCGAGAACTGGGAGACGGTGAATTTTGCGGTCACGCATTAATCTAGCAGCTTCTGGTAAAGGTTTGTCGGGTGAAATAGTAATAGGTTTTTGACTCATCACTTCTCCAACTGTTTGTCCTAAAGCCTTGTGTAAATCGCGTTGGAAATTGAGCGGATTTTGTAAATAAATAACACTATCGAAAATCACAAAGTATGCCGGTGGCGTAACACCAGCTTGTTGCCACATCAAGTCAGTTTCGGAGATAATGCCTATTAACTCACCTGCATCATCTACAACAGGTAAGCCGCTAATACGTTTTTCAGCCAAAATTTTAATTGCTTCGCCTAAAGGAGTTTGGCGCTTTACGGTTATTAAGTCACGACTCATGACTTCAGCAACGGTTTTCAGCATTTAGTGTGGTTTGTTTTTACTACTCTGGACTTATTGTAGAAAATTACTTGTTACTTGTTACTTGTTAATTGTTTAGTTGCAAATTTTTCTACTAACTACTAACTAATATTTACTATCTACTCCCACTTTCACAAAACTCTTTTAACAAATCAGCACAATTGGCGATCGCTCCTAAATGTGCAATTTCATACCCATGAGTGTTTTCAGTAGGAAAGCTTAAACAAGCACCACGGGGAACATGACCAAATTTCATGGCGATGGAAGCGTCGCTACCAAACTGACTGAGTGTTGCTAATTGTACAGACATATGTAGTCGATTG
>JBCBQE010000773.1:0-3634 GCA_039820385.1 Cyanobacteria bacterium J06635_10 | reverse complement strand
CATAAAAATACTTAATGATTATTTTTATGGAGAAAAAGCCGATATCAACAGCTTCGCGGAAGTCAAAATTTATGATTTGATGGAATAAATATTGAACCGATAAAAAGTAATGAAACAACCCAGCCGAGAAACAAGATCGGAATCTTCAAAAAGTTGGCATGGGAAACTCAACTTAGTTTATGGCGAGATCCAAAATAAAACGAGATTAATAAAAAGTCAAAACCAAGCACCCTTGAAAATACAACGTCCCTTTTATCCCGAAGGAGAATCAGTATGTCATAGCGTAATTTTACATACCGCTGGAGGAATAGTTGGCGGCGATAAATTATCTTGTAACTTTCACTTGCAACCTCAAGCAAAATCATTAATTACAACAGCCGCAGCGAATAAAATTTATCGTAGTAACGGTTTACAAGCCAGACAAAATATAGAAATTAAAATTGATAATCAAGCTTGTTTAGAATGGTTACCTCAAGAAAGCATCGTGTTTAACGGTGCAAACTTTCGTCAAGATATACGGATAGAATTAGCTACAGAAGCAAACTTTATTGGTTGGGAAATTACTAGATTTGGACGTACTGCTAGAGGTGAGAAATTTGTCGAAGGAGAATGGCGATCGCACTTTGAAGTTTGGCGAAATAATAAACCATTATGGATTGACAGACAATATTTACCCGGTAGCGAAGAAATTTTTCACAGTCCTCACGGTTTAGCAGGAAAACCAATTATAGGTACTTTAGTATATATAGGAAAACCAGTCCCTAGTGAAATAGTAGAACAAGCACGCAATCTCTCCCCATCCTATGAAGGTGGTGTGACTCGTTTAGAAAATGGATTTTTGTGTAGATATCGTGGTGATTCGACAACAGAAGTGAGAAACTGGTTTATAAGTGTTTGGCAGTTATTGCGGATATCATTTTTAAATCGCGATCGCTGTTTACCCAGAGTTTGGATGCTTTGAACAATGAACAATTATCAATTATCAATGAACAATGAACAATGAACAATGAGCAATTAACGATGAACCATTGATGAGGATGGAGTGAAAGAATGCAATTGACACCGCAAGAGAAAGATAAATTATTAATTTTTACCGCTGCATTGTTAGCAGAAAGACGGAAAGCAAGGGGTGTAAAATTAAATTATCCCGAAGCGATCGCCTTTATTACTGCTGCAATTTTAGAAGGTGCTAGAGATGGACAAACTGTAGCTGAATTAATGAGTTTTGGAACAACTTTATTAACACAAGATGATGTCATGGAAGGTGTTGCAGAAATGGTAGAAGAAGTTCAAGTCGAAGCAACTTTTCCTGACGGAACAAAACTAGTAACCGTTCATAATCCAATTCAGTAACTTGGACAAGGAATATTTCTTTATATTTCAGAAATTAGATAAATTTGGATTTTCACTTATTACTCATTACCCATTACTTATTACTTCCCATGATTCCAGGTGAAATAATTACCCCAGAAGGTGAAATCGAGTTAAATGCAGGTCGTGCAACTTTTAAATTAAAAGTTGCAAATACAGGAGATAGACCAATTCAAATAGGTTCCCACTTTCACTTTTACGAAGTCAACGCCGCATTAAACTTTGATAGAGAAACTTCTTTGGGAATGCGTCTTGATATCCCAGCAGGAACAGCAGTTCGATTTGAACCAGGTGATGAAAAAGAAATTACGTTAATACCCCTCGCAGGTAGTCGTCAAGTTTACGGTTTCAACGCTCAAGTAAACGGAAAATTATAGAGATATCTCTACATTACTCCCTAACTCCGTCAATTAGTTAGGTAATCATAAAGCCGCTTCGGGAGTAATGGCGGTTTTACAATTATGATTCAGGTAATTAAAAAATGAACGAAATTCAAAAACCCAACCCACTTCTGAAAGCAGATGTGATCGAACAACTTCCCGAACAAAAATTTTCCCATCCTTTTAATCCAAATTCAGAAATCAGTGGAGTATCACTCAGCGAAGCGGTAGGTTTACAACGTGTTGGATTTCATTTAGCAAAAATATCGCCAGGGAAAGAATCATTTATTTATCATTCCCACGAATTTGAAGAAGAATTTATCTATATCCTTTCTGGAAAAGGTATTGCTGAAATAGACGATCGAGAATTCGAGATAGAATCCGGTGATTTCATGGGTTTTCCTACTCCCTCTGTCGCACATCACTTACGAAATCCTTTTGAAGAAGACTTAATATATATCATGGGTGGAGAAAGAAGGGAGTATGAAATTGCCGATTTTCCTCACATACAAAAAAGAATGTTTCGTAACGGTAAGAAAATACAAATAGCTGAATACGATAACCTCAAACCATTTATGTAAAACCTCTTCCTCTTCCTATGCAGCATACTCTCCGTGCCTACTTTCCTTTCCGAGGCTGAAAAAGTAGTAATACCCGAAAATTTACTGAACATTTAAATTAATCAAATAAGCTATATTTAAAATCACTAAATAAATCTTGATATCTAAATCGAAGTTTTTAAAAACCTCGATTTATTTCCTTTTGTCTAATTAATATTTAAATAAATGCAAAAACAAAAAAATAAATTTAGTCACCTTACTGCAATAGAAAGGACTAACTTATCGTATCCAGCAAAACTTTTATTAAACCAAAACCTACTTCAAGGGACAATTTTAGACTTTGGCTGTGGATTTGGAAATGATGTTAAAGTATTGCAATCAAAAGGATTTGATATTATAGGTTACGATCCTTATTATTTTCCTCAATATCCCGATCGTAAATTCGATACAATAATTTGTTTTTATGTTTTAAATGTATTATTTCCAGAAGAACAAGCTAACGTGCTGATGGGAGTATCTCATTTATTAAAGCCGGGAGGAAAAGCTTATTTCACCGTCAGAAGGGATATCAAAAGAGAAGGATTTCGAGAACATTACGTTCATAAAAAACCTACATACCAATGTATGGTAAAACTTCCTTATAATTCAATATATTTAAACGAAAACTGCGAAATATACGAATATATTCATTATAATCATCAGGAAAATTCTTCTCATAACTGCATATTCTGCAATCCTCGTAAAAGTTTGACCATTATCACCGAATCAGCAACAGCATATGCCATACTTGATGGATATCCTTTAAGTAAAGGACATACCTTAATTATTCCCAAACGCCACGTCAGTAACTATTTTGAATTACCCTTTAAAGAACAATCAGCTTGCTGGTTGATGGCTAATAAAGTCCAAGAAATCATCCATAAAGAATTTGCACCAGATGGTTTTAATGTGGGAATGAATATTAATCGAGACGCTGGACAAAATGTCATGCATGCCGGAATTCATATAATTCCTCGTTATAAAGGAGATGTTGAGGGGAGTAGAGGGGGGATAAGAGGTGTAATTCCGAAACGCAGAGGAGCGCCAAGGTAAACGCGGAGGTACGCGGAGGATTTATTTGTTTGTATTAAGCAATTTGTAGGGTGCTGGGTTCTGGAATAGATTCTCCTGAGTATTCCCAAGCTTCTAAATACATTTCGATAACCTCTTCCCCATTGGCGATCGCTTTTTGGCGAGTTTTACCATGAGTACAGGGCATCACAACGCGGTTGGCAAATTCGGGGATAGTAACTAAAAATAATTGATCTTCATCAGACCATTGAA
>JBCBQE010000772.1:0-3636 GCA_039820385.1 Cyanobacteria bacterium J06635_10 | reverse complement strand
ATTACAGAATGTAAATTACCCTCAAACCCTTATTCCTATTGCATGACAGCAAGACAGCCTATTGCCTTATCCCAATTACTATTTTCAATGCCAACCTACTTATGTGAAAATTACAATTACTTTATATTTGATTTAATTTAACCTCATTCATAAAAGATATTTTGGTCTTTTTAAGGTGCGTTAGAGTTAGATGAAAATCGTAACGCACTAAAGCCCTAGATATGAGATTTTAAAAATTTCATTAATTTCGATCGTATTCGCAATTAAAACCGATAATTACGTTCTTTTACCCACATACTTACCGGTACAGATTTACCCTGAGAATCAACTTTAATTTCTACTACAATAGGTTGTTTATTGTTTTGTGTGGCACTGCGGCTAGCTCGAGATATATTGTCATTAATTTGATTCCGTTGGTCTTCTGGGATATTATATTTTTCTAAACCGTATTTAACAGAACCATATCTATATTTACCTTTCAAAGCTATTTGGTTATCGGGAAGTTGATCGGGAATATTTTTACTTAACCGTAATGGTTTCCAAGCTTTGGGAATTCCTTCCCCAGTTGATTTAACTTCTTGGAGAATGACATAAAAACTGTTGCCATTCTTTAATAAATCTTTGCTGCCCGGAAGTTTTTCTAAAGTACTTTTTGTTGAAATGTCATAATTTAGAATTTGATAATAACCAGTCAATATATTGTAAGGATCTACAGGTACAGTTTGCAAAATTACAGTTCTACCGGTTAGATAAGTATAAACAGGTTGGGCTGGTATCGCTAAAATTAACCCCGCTTGGATTAATAAAGGTACTACTAAACGTAAAATTGGTATTGGTTTATTATTCCTTGGTAAATTATTTTGAAAATCAGGAATAAGTTGTTTTTCAGAAGATTCATCGGGAAAAGATTGAGAGTTCATGATTAGTTAATGGTTGATCATTTTTGGTTTATAATTGTTCATTGATAATTGATAATTGATAATTGTTCACTGTTCACTGTTCACTGCTCACTGCTCACTGCTCACTGCTCACTGAATTTAAATGCCGTTCAAACCATAATCCAGCGCCAATGACAGCTACTCCGCACAACACAAAAACCAAAGATTTAAATAATAAATCCGTGTCATATTCCAGCATCCGGGTGATAATCTGCAAGGTTAACAATATCATTCCCCCCCAAAAAGCGCGTCTTTGATTCGATTCCAATCCTTGACGAATCATTCCGCAAGCTAATAATGCTAACAGCAAATTAAAAAGAAAAATTCCGAAAAATCCCATTCCACTCATGATTTGATTTCCTATTGGTGCAAAAGCCGCCATCACCACAAAAAACCCAATTCCAATATTAGTAATATCTATTCCTTGACGGTGACGATTGCCTTTTGGACGCAATAAATGATACCATTGATATATAGTTAAAGCAGTGAGAATTCCCAAATCTAATAAATATAAATTTGGTATTGAGTTGATATCGGTAGAATAATAACTTGAATATTCCCAGTATCCCCGGAAGGAAAGGATATAAAATAAAATGCTGAAAAACAACAGTGCTAAATTACGCGCAACAGATTGAAACCATCTTTGATTAACTTTGGGAAACAGTAAATCGTCGTAACTCCACAATAATGCCGGTGGAAGTGCAAAAACAAAAGATTTAACCAAATATGTTGAATATCTAGTTAGGTTAAATTGTAATGAAATAGCAAAAGCAATTGTTGATAATGCAAAAATCCACCGCGATTTACATAAATATGCCAGAGGTACAAACATCGCCAACCACAGAATAGGCATATGTTCTAGTATCAGCAATCCCAAAGAAAAATCACTAAAAGAACTCCCTAATTGCCCATTACCCATCCAGTATGCAATGTTAAGCAAAACGAACGCAAATACACCCAAGGAAGCCAAGCACAGGCTATACGCCATTACTAAGACACCAAGCCCCCAAAATAAATACAGCTCGTAATCGGAACCGCTTATATGGAATGTCTGCGCCATAAACGCCATATTTGCGCCTAAAAGCAAACCACCCAAAAGTAATAAACCATGTCCAAATGTTCGCTTACGCTGTCGTCGCTTCTTTCCCGAATTATCTAATACGGGTTCTCTCCAAAGATAAAAACCAATAATATTTGTTGCGAAAAATAAACTTAATAATAAAATTAATTTTACTTCACGAGACCAGGCTTGCCAATTCGCCGCAACAAAAGTAATTGCCCCCAGACCTACAAGTATACAACCGACTCCCATTAAAATGAAAATAAAGCGATCGCGAGCAACATGATCCAAACGATCAAATTGATATCGTTGAGATAATTGTTCGTATACAGAATCCTGTATTATTCCTTCATCTCGCCAAAGTTGCGCTTCTTTGCGTAATTTAGCCCGAAAATTGTCTATGATCATGACGATTGGTAATTAGTCTTATGATTCTATAGTCGCAATTTATCAGCATTGTATCTCTTACTCAATATTTAGGTAAGTCGTTTTTATACGCGGGGAAACCCCACCCCCAACCCCTCCCCTCTTGAAGGGAGGGGGGAAATCAAAATTAAAAAATTTTTGTATTTATGCTCCATCCCGCGAGCACCTACACAATGTAAAGGAGGAAGAAATAAAAATTAAAAAACGTTATTGATTGATTTATGATTAATATTCTGATTAATTATTGATTATTGATTATGACTCCAGAAGAAATCATGCAAATAGCGATCGCCGAAGCCAAGAAGAGTAAAACGCCTTTTGGTGCTGCGATTGTCAAGGATAACGAAATTGTCGAAAGAGCCGGAAATAGTGTAGAATCCGATGCAGATCCAACGGCTCATGCTGAAGTTAATGTCATACGTAAGTTAACCACTCGTCTCAAAACCGCTTCTTTAGAACCGGGATATATACTTTATACTACCTGTGAACCTTGTGCAATGTGTGCGGCGACTTGCTTTTGGGCTGGTATTTCCGAAATTATTTACAGTGTGGATGCTCACGATTTTGAAGACGGACACAATCCTAATATGATTAACATATCCTGTGAAGATATTATTGCCAAATCTCCAAGTTCTATAAAAATCAAATCGGGGATATTAAAAGAAGAATGCAAGCAACTTCATTATCAGTGAACAGTGAACAGTGAACAGTGAACAGTTATTACTCCTCTGAATAATTAATAACTCTTAATTCCTAACTCCTAACTCCTAACTCTTAACTCCTAACTTCTAACTCCTAACTCCTAAATTTCAACCACAGAATATTGAATACCAGTCTCAAATATTCTGACTCCTCCACCTTCTGCTACTGTTTGTCTTAAGGCTGGTAAATTAGTAATTTTAATTCCTGCTAAATAATCAATTCCCATTTGTTTCAATTCTGGTAACCAAGGAAGAGTAGGTCCCATTAATACTAGTTTGGAATTCTTTGCTAATTGAACTAAACGAGGAAAGGTTTTATTTACAATAGAAGTTGCAGTTAGAAATACCCATTCCGCTTCTGGTAGTAAATATTCCGAAGCTGGTGCGGGAAAATCTTCTGGCCCTGGATTCAATTCTATTACTTTCATTTCCATTTCATTAGCATATTTATTTAATCCCGGATAACGTCCAATTACACAAACATTTTTTACCTCAAATTCGTAATAAAAAT
>JBCBQE010000771.1:0-3639 GCA_039820385.1 Cyanobacteria bacterium J06635_10 | reverse complement strand
CTACTACTCTATCTTTTCTGTACATTCTGTGTACATTTTTGACAGACCCCTATCCAATTTGTACACAGAAATTTTTTAGGTATTTTGTACTATTTTCCTGCTTAATATTTTCTTAAGATTTTGAGATGCCGGTATATCGTTGTTTGAGGCTTCAAGAGATTCGTTCGACCATATTCTGAATCGAAAAGACCCTAATTCGTATTTGTTGTCAGGTGACAACAAAAAAATGTTATATTGTAGTCAGATGACAACAATGAGAAACTATGACTAGAACAAGAGACGCTGCAAAGTCAGTAGTACTGGGCAAGGAGTTAGACGAATCTTACTTTGAAATTGTATTAGGCGGATGTGATGGCAGGGTTGACGCTCTCAGAATTGTCAACAAAAGTCTGCAAACAACCAGTGCGTTAATCGAACTTTTTCAATCTGTGTCAAAAAATAATTTAGATAGGGGTTATTATTGGTTTGGATTCTTCCAGTTTTTAAGAGAAGGATTAGATAATGGGTACCGAGACAATCTCGAACCGATGGTCTTGAGAGACAAGAACAACTACAAAGTCGCATTAACTTCTGAAAAACTGAAACGAACTCCAAATCATAGATTACCTCCACAATTATACGAAGTAATTACTCTGCTGGAACCTTATAGAAATCATTTTGAATACAGAAATAAACCAAGCAAAGGTAATCTAGAGGTTCTAGCTTGGGTATTGGAAAGTTATCGAGAAGCTTACGATTACTTGAATCGGGTGACTTACTGGGAGCCAAACATTGTCGTAAAAAATTTGCCATTGGCTCTTGCGCCTTCTTGGGGAAGTCTCTTGAATTGGATCGAAGAAAATGTTCCGATTCAAACCTAGATTAGATAAAGAAAGCAGTTGCCAACTTCTTTAAAAATAAAATAAAGTATTCCTGAGATTTTTTGAGGAATACTTGGAGTGGGTTGGACTTTTTGAGGACTGCAAAAAATATTTGAACTCTGAATCTTAACTCAATAAGATGCGTTCCCTCAAAACGAGGGAACGACATCCTAAATAGAATCCAAAAAAATCAACAAAGTCTTCGCAAGTAACCGATAAGAAGCAATGACTATTCCTCGGAATTTCAACAACTGTGCGAAATTCAACCGGACGAACTTACGGATCAGCAACAAGAAAGGTTGGTTTACTTAAAGTTGTGCTTAAAAGAATGCAGGAGCGTTGGTTGGTGGAAAGAAAATTGCGAACAGTTCAAGAATCTAACTTACGAGAGGAAGGTTCCTCAAAATTTAATTGACGTTTTTATTTTACAAAAAATCCCCGTCCAAAGACGAGGAAGCATAAAAGAAAAAACAAAATACTACAAAAAAAATTGCTCTAATTATTATGCGTCTTCAGACTTTTCGGGAATGCCAGAGTCTTTTTTTGGACTGCTTTCGGCTGTATTCTCATCTGAGGTTTCGGGAACGTTGTTTGTGGATTGAGCTAGTTTATTTTCAGATTGCATGTATTCTTCGATAATTTTTGCTAGTTGACCAGAAAAGCCAATGCCGTGATTTTTCTTGTATTCAGCGAGTATAGCAGCATCTACTCTTAATGAAACTCTAGTTTTATTGGGTTTACTTGAGTCTTTGGCGAATCGACCTGCTACTCTTGGTTGATTTTTGTGATTTTCTTTCCTTGGATCTTCTTTTGTCATATAAAGTTATCCCTCCTTGATGGAGGGTCTTGTTAAGATTACATTTACATGTCCTCAAAAGATTCAATTAGCTCATCATCGAATGCATTTGGATTGGATTGTTTTTCAAATTGAATATAATACAAAGCTTCTAGTTCAAAGAAACGAGCTGCATAAGCTCTAATTTCGCGAGAGTCTGCATCATAAAGCCGACGAGAAAGTATGCGGTCGCTACCAGGAAAACGCTTAAGCATCCAAGCGGCGAACCTGTGAGTGTTTTTGCTACTTATTGGTAGATTCAGATAAATTGCAAGTTCGGTTGATGTAAGCAGGTGGCAAGTAGAATCTCGGTCAACAACATCGCAATCCTTCCGTTGATTTAATGTCTTGAACAACAACTGATCTTTTGCTTTGTATTCGGATTCAGAGCGCTCAACCCCAAAACTCCTATCGCAAAATCTGCGAAGAGAATCAACAGCAAGGATCGAAAGAAACAGTTGTAGTTTAGGCGATGGCTTCTTGCGAAAAATGTCAACAATATATAAAATCGCATCAACTTCCGACAATCCATTAACTTGCTGCTTGACTCCTCTGGAATCAACTCCGATAAACTTTTTTACCCCTGCGCGAAGCTCGGATAGTGCTTCCAGTATAGGTTCTGCTCGTCGAGAATTCAAAAATTGAACCCCTCCAGCTTTGTTGTCCGAGAAAGTTTTAGCTATCTGTGTTGCAGAAAAATAATAAGTATCGGTTTGATAGTCATAGTACGCATCCAATCCAAAATTAGCTATTTGAATTTTTCTTGCTTGAGGTAATTGGCTGTTAATTGCTAACATTAGTAAATCTCCTTTGTGAGTAGAAAGAGCGGTCTGCTTTGGTCGGTGGAACCGCTCTTTCGTTTGTATGTACTTAGTATACCGCAGTCCGCTGCGGTTGGCAACTTTCTTGCTTAGTCACAAAAAATCTCCTATTGGTAGAGGAGCATGGAAGAAAAACAAATTATTGTTGATAGAAAATTCAAGCAACCATTATCGGTTTTAACGGCAAAGGTTCCGACTGCCAAAACATTTCCTTCTGTTCATCAAGACTCCGCATCATCCGAACGAAGCAAGTTCCTTTGACTCTAGCTGGATTATATGACGATAATTTAGAAGCAAACCACAATGTAATATCTAGAAGGTCAACTGAATACCTGAAACCTCCTGTTCCTAAAGGTTCCTGTCCGAGCAAACATCTAAAAATTGTTGGCATTCCTCGTTCCAAACTTGCCATGTCTTCCTGAGAAAAATAAAAAGACTTCTCACAGTTATCAACCCATCTTTCTTTTAGTTCTTTGGATTTCCAGGAATGTTTCTTAACAAGTAACGGAGTCGAATTGTGTTCGATCATATGTTTGATTTTTTTACTTTCCGAAGAAAAACCTCCATTTTTTGCAACCTTCAGGCATAGCTTTTGAATTTGCTCCAAGAATTCGTCAACTAAAGGAAAATGCTTTTTGATTCTTTCTGATTTAATATTTAACTGCTCCAATTTATTGGAATATAAGGATATCTCGACCTCTTGCTGCTCTATTTTTATATGATCTTCTTTTACTTGCTTTTCTAACTCTTTTATTCGCTTGTTGGCTTCAGCTAACTGCTGTTTAAGAAGTGAGATTTCTTCTAAATGAGATTTATCTAAACTGGGTTGAGGGTTGATATCATCATTCGCCAAATTTTCGAGCATCTCTTCTGGTGTTGGCGTTTGGATGGAACTAAAGGCTAATATCCCTAACAGTATTGAACACGTTTCAGGAGACAACAGCCATGAGTTACTTGAGAAATTGTTGGGGATAACATCTAAGTTTAATGAATTAAATAGTTGCCTTATCCAGTAAATTGACTGGTCTTGGCTTCCCCACCTGATGTTTGAAGTAAACCAAACTTTATATTCCTTTCCATCATTGTTTTTGCGAATTTCATATCTTATATGCTTCGGGATTGC
>JBCBQE010000770.1:0-3650 GCA_039820385.1 Cyanobacteria bacterium J06635_10 | reverse complement strand
CACCAGTTCCCACAGCTTCTTGAGGCACTGGAGAAGATAATTGTTGTAAGGAATTAGATAATTGTTCCACAAGGAACTTGATATTTACATCTACTGTTTCTGGAATTATATATGTAACTTTCTTGCTTCTTCCTTGATTATCGATGATACCAGAACCTTTAAAATTTTCTAATTGTCCTATTTGCTTGCTAATAACTTTAATTAATTGCGGAGGAGTTTCAGCATCACCTTGAATTTTTACATCAGAATATTCAATATCATAATGAATATCTCCATTTCGATCTACTTTTGTGACAGTAGAATCTAAAGTGATAATATAATTTGGTAAATTTGCTCTGGGCATTTTAAACTCACCTATAGACATTAACGTGTCCTTAGTTAAGGTGACATTTATAGTTTGCTTAGCACCAACTTTCGATTTAAAACGTAGTTTTTCTTTAGCACCAGTTCCAGTACTAAGCACCTTTAGTTGAGGTATTTCAGTAATCTTAGTCTTAGTAGTTTGCTTTTGAGTTTGAATTACTAAAGGAGCCGTTTGAGCATTTACACCTTTTAAATTTTGCTCCAATCCCCATCCGGCGAATACTAGAAAAATTGAACTCGCGACAAATAATTTTTTCATGAGTGTAACAGATGATTCCCACTTAAAATACTAAGTATACTGGCTAAAATTGGAGATGCAACAATTAATTAATGTGACCTTACAGCGGCCAGTTTTGAAGAACTATAAAGATGATAAACTGAAATATTGCGAAAAGTTAAGTCTCCTATAATTGACAATACAACATATTTGAAAGTTCCCCCGATCGCGAATATATCCGTTGTTAAAATCTAAAATCGAATCTTGCTCAAACTAAAATTTTAATCCAAAATCGAACATTAAAAATAGAAAATCCTTATGAGTATTATCGTCTTCGGTAGCATTAATATAGACTTGGTAGCAACAGCACCTCGTTTACCAATTGCTGGCGAAACCTTGTTAGGCAGAAATTTTTTTAAAGCACCTGGTGGTAAAGGTTCAAATCAAGCAGTAGCCCTCACTAAACTAGGCATTCCTACTGAAATTATTGGACGTGTCGGTACCCAAGGTTTTAGTGAAGAACTTATTAACTATTTACAAGCTGCTGGCGTAAAAACAGACAACGTATTCCTCGATGAAACAGTCAGTTCCGGCGTTGCAATTATTACCGTAGATGATAAAGGTGAAAATCAAATTGTCGTCATTCCCGGTGCTAACGAGCACGTCGGTGCTGACGATATAGAAAGACTGTCGCGGTTATTACCTGGAAAACAAGCATTGCTATTGCAATTAGAAATTCCCATCTCTTCTGTAATTGCAGCTGCAGTTGCAGCACAAAAAGCAGGAGTAAAAGTAATTCTCGACCCCGCACCAGTACAGACAGAGTTACCAGAAGAACTTTATCCATTAGTAGATATTCTGACACCAAATCAAGTTGAAGCAGCACAACTAGTAGGTTTTCCAGTAACAGACGAAGAATCAGCAAGAAAAGCAGCCGCAGTTTTATTACACAAAGGTGTAAAGTGTGCGATCGTCAAACTCGGCGCAAAAGGCGTTTATTGCTGCACTTCTAGCGAAAGCTTTTTTACACCAGCATTTTCAGTTGAAACAGTAGACACAACTGCCGCAGGAGACGCTTTCAGCGGTGGTTTAGCAGCAGCATTATCCCAAGGGCTTTCTTTACGTCAAGCTGTAACTTGGGGTAGTGCTGCAGGTGCCTTAGCAGCAACCAAATCCGGCGCACAACCTTCCCTACCTGATAGAATTACTTTTGATAAATTTTTACAAGAGAGATTTAAGAGTTAGGAAAACAAATCCAACGCCTAAGATTTTGTCTTTAGTGACCTAAAATTGAAGTTTTTTCCAGGTAGTCAGCACAAATAAACCCGCGCTATCTTACAAAATGTAAATTGGCTTCCAAGTCTTATTACCACTAACTACTCACTACTCACTACTCCCTCCCAAATGGCATTATAATTTTCAACGCCTACCTACTTATATGAAATCATGCCAAACTTAGACTTTCCAAAACTACCTACATTTGAGAGCATAGAAGACGAAAGATATCATCGCCAACAGCGGTTAGCTGTAGCATTTCGCCTATTCGCTCGCTACGGATTTGATGAAGGTGTTGCTGGACACATTACCGTGCGCGATCCTGAATTTCCCGATTGCTTTTGGGTTAACCCATTCGGAATGTACTTTGGTCAAATTCGAGTATCAGACTTACTCCTAGTCGATTGTAATGGTGAAGTTGTCAAAGGGAACAGAACTATAAATGCAGCGGCTTTCGCGATTCACTCCCGAATTCACCAAGCCCGTGCTGATGTGAATGCGGCTGCTCACGCTCACTCACTTTATGGAAAAACTTGGTCAACCCTGGGAAGATTGCTCGATCCTTTGACTCAAGATGCTTGTGCTTTTTACGAAGATCATGCTTTATTTAAAGACTACACTGGAGTGGTGCTAAACACCTCAGAAGGCGTACGCATTGCTGCCACCCTTGGAGAAAAAAAAGCAATAATATTACGTAACCATGGTTTATTAACTGTTGGCCATTCAGTAGATGAAACTGCATGGTGGTTTATTGCTATGGATCGTTGCTGTCACTCCCAACTCATGGCTGAGGCTGTAGGAAAACCAGTACACATAGATCCAGAAATAGCTCGTTTGACTCATAGCCAGGTTGGCTCTGATAAAATCGGATGGTTTAGTTTTCAATCTCTTTATGAGATGATTGTACGTCAAGAACCAGATGTGCTTGATTAATATTACTATTTTAAGTTAAGTAATTCGGCACAAATTAAAATCCAAAAATAGGTTAAAAATCAACATGAAACTGATTACAAAATTCCATACACAGTCATTGTCAGAAACCGTTGGTCAACAAATTATAAATACTAATAATAATAGTATTTTAGAACTAGACAAAGAATCAATTATTAACCTTTATCGGTCTCATGGGTTATTGTTATTCAGAGGCTTTGAAAAAGATGTAGAGACTTTTACAAAATTTACCAACGAATTGAGTACCAACTTTATGGATTATGCGGGAGGGGTATTCAACCGTAGAGTGATTAATGATAATTCTACTATTTTGAGTGTGAATGATTTCAATGATGGAATCAAATTGCATGGAGAAATGTATTATCAGAAAAAGATCCCACTCATGCTTTGGTTTTTCTGTGCTCATCCAGCATCAGAAAATGGGGAAACAATTGTCTGTGATGGTAAACTTTTTTATGATGAACTTAGTGATTCACTAAAAGAGTTATTCAGTCGGAAAAAATTGAGATATCGCGGTCACCTGGATAAAAATGCATGGATAAAGCAATATAAAACTGATGATTTAAACGTAGTGGAGCAGATATGCAAGAGCAATGATATTCAACTGAAAATCAATGAAGATGAATCAATTGATATCTACTATATTTGTCCAGCTATATATCCAAGTAAAAATGGAAAAGATATGATATTTATTAGTAGCTTACTGCCAGCAATGGTTATTTCTCCAGATGTCGTATCCTTTGATGATGGATCGAATATTAATGATGAAATCATGTCTGAACTGAATGAAATTGCCGAAAGAATTACGGAAGAAATTAACTGGCAAAAAGGCGATATCTTAATG
>JBCBQE010000769.1:0-3651 GCA_039820385.1 Cyanobacteria bacterium J06635_10 | reverse complement strand
TTTGTAAGTTTAATTAAAGTATCCCAACTATTTGTTCTGCTTGCTAAAGTAGTAATTCCTAAATCCTTTAACTTCTTAAAAGTTTGGTCGTGAAATCCAACAGCACCGATAACTAAATCTGGTTTGAGAGCAACTATTTTTTCTATATTGGGAGGTGTTCTCCCTTCGCTTACTGTTGGTAACTCTTTAAATCTTTCATCTTTTCTCAGCAATCTACTACCAGGAATACCAACTAATCTTGTCGCATCAAGTCTATGTATAATATCGGCTGATAATGATGTTAAAGCAACAACTCTTTTCGCGTTTTCAATTTTAGTTTCGGAGCCTTGAGTTTCTGTTACTTGAGTAGCAGCATTTGGAGATTCTGAAGTCTTTTCTAAGTTTTGAATATTTTCTGGAGTTGTCGAATTACAAGCTATTAAGAGTAAATTCAATAAAATCGCAATTGTGCGGATTTTGAAAGTCTTGGACATGATTGTAATCATAGTATGTAATTTTAATGTCATTATAGTTTTGACTTACGCAACTGGCATATTTCACTTGTAGGGTGCTGTGACACTTTGCTTGATTTACAACGAAATAATAAGGTTTTCGTGTCACGCACCAACCAGGATCTTGTGACACTTGCGGCCATTCCTGATAGTTTTGAATACATTTATAGAGACAGTAGGGTGTTAGCAAAGAATAATACACCATTATCAACACTATGGTGCATTATTACCCAAGCTGCAACACCCTACAATACTCTATCCCCTCCTTATATAGACGCTGCATTGCAACGTCTATATACTTAACTCAAACTTCCTTCCGTATAACGCTGCAAGTTAAAACTGAACTTTCAAGCCAACAGTAGCATTGAAACCAGGTAATGTCCGACGTGCAATGTTAGGAGAACCAACTGTTTGTCCTCTGACATCTTGCCAGCTCCAATATTTTTCATCTAGCAAGTTGAACAAACCAACATTCAAAGTAACTTTGTCGCTGAATTTATAGTATCCCAATAGGTCTAAAGTAAAGTAGCCATCAGGGATAAATAGATCATTTCCATCATCATTAACTTTAGGAGCGCGGTCATTAGCTGCAGCAAATGTAGCTACTAATTCGCTTCCCCATCTGTCTTCTGGTGCGCGATAACGCAATCCAGCTACAGCTTTGAAGGGGTCTACAGTATCCAAAGCTTGGTCGTTTTCAAAGTCATTTCCTTCAGTCCAAGCCAAACTACCAATCAAACTCAAACCCTCTTTACCAGGACTAAAACGGTATTCAGCTTTAGCTTCTATACCATAAGTTTCTGCACCTTCTAGGTTTTGAGATTGGAATTGTGAATATTCACGACCGTTGATGATTGTTGTACCGACATTCTTTGTATTGATAAAGTTGTCGAAGCGGTTATAAAACCCAGTCAAACCAAAATCAAACTGATCATAACTACCCTTAAGACCAATTTCGTAACTGTCGCTGGTTTCTGGTTCTAAATTGTTGTTGGGAAGAACTGTATAACCAAATGCGAAGTTGGTAAAAGCAATGTTCGCATCATCGTAGGGAGGGCTACGGAAACCACGAGCATATTGAGCATATGCGGATAATTCTGGTGTAACTTTGTAGACCAAACCTAATTTAGGTGAAAAGGCTGATGCGTCAAAATCTTCAACATCGTAATTGCTGATGTTGATATTTTGAAAATCTTGGTCTGGGTTCGCTGTCAGTTTGTAATAATCAAAGCTTAATCCGGGGATTAGGGTAAGACGATTATTAGCCAATTCAATTTCATCTTGTACGTAAAGACGAAATCTCAAGGTTTCAGTATCGGGGAAGGTTTTGTTGGGATAGAGTTCACCAGCTATAACCTTATTTATATCACCCGTTGCTAAATCTGTTTCTGTCCTATCCCGAGGTCGAGAAGTTTCGGTGTTGAATATCTCAAAACCATAAACTAAACGATGGTTGACACTACCAGTTTGAAAATTACTCTCAAACTGAGCATCTCCACCAAATACACTCTGTTCAAAGCTATTTAGATCCTCTCGCAGAGTTGTTGCTACAGGACCTCTACCGCGTAAAGCATTAATTTCTTCATTAGCTTCCGCATCCTGATAATAAACTTGCCATTTGAACTTCTGCAACCAGCTATTATCTGGATTATCGTATTCCTGTCCTAAGCTAACCCGATAGCGTTTGTTGTCATATTCAGCAGAACTATCAAAAACAGTAGTACCGCGAGATGTTCCTAGAGTACTAAGTAAGTTAGTATCGACATTGCTACTGAATCTTTCTCCAGTAAACTTAAAAGTATTGCTGTCGTTAGGTTTGTAGACCAGCTTACCAATAAAGTTTAAGTCGCTCCTGTCTTGAGGATCAGCTACAGCAGTACCGTAGTTCTTAAACTCAGAACCAGTAGTACGGGTTAAAGCTGCTGAAGCTTGAAGCTTTCCATCTTCGCTTTCTGCTGCAATAATAGCCGTAAATTTACGGCTTTCATCGGTGCTATCGTAGGTATATTTAGCACTACCATATGAAGGTCCATCTGCGTCAAACAGATAGTCTTCTGGGTCTTTGGTGATAAATGAAACCGCACCACCAAGAGCATCACTACCATAAAGAGTAGAAGCGGGACCTCTAATAATTTCTGCTCGCTTGAGAGTGTCTAAATCAAAGTAATTCCGCGAACGCTCAAAGTAGTTATCGGGTTGACGAATTCCATCAACTTGAATCAATACTCTGTTACCACCGATACCTCGAATCGTAAAATCTTGATTCCCCCGATTTCTATTTTTCCCTACAGAAACACCTGGTTCGTAGCGAATTAAATCGCTTAACTCATTAACTAACTGTCTATCAACATCCTCAGATTCGATGACAGTAATATTTCCAGGAGTATCTTTTACAGGACGTTCGCTCCTTGTTCCTGTAACAGTAATTTCGATATCAGCTTCTTGCGTTTCTTCTTTCTCTTTCTCGGATTCTGCCTGTGCTATTTTACTTTCGTTGCTTTTCGGTTCCTTGAGTAAATCTTCTGCACTAGTACTAAACTGCTCTACCTCGTGCAAATCTTGAATTTCAGATGATACAGTTTCAGCGAGTGTTGCAGGTAGGATTCCCAAATTAAGCAATACAACGTTGAAAAGCAATACGTACAAATATTTGAGGTTCATTGCAATCAAAACCTAATTTTAAGAATAGTTACATACTTTTCAGCCACAGTCATCCGTCATATTTTTCGTTACAAAAGCAATCCCCAAGGACGATCGCTATGTTTTCTTTAACAGCTATGTAGGAATATTTGCATCAAAAGAATCGTGTATATCAATTTAAGCTTATTGAAAATATATGTCAATAATTTCTTTACACAAATCGCCGCATTTATAAAAAGTAAAAAAAACTTGTAAATTCAGCATTGATTGAATTTACAAGTAAATTATTTTATTAACGATTAACCAGCATCAATCGGTAATAAAAACTATCTGCAAAATGGGAACATGCAAATATCCGTGTTCTGTCAACTTTTTGTAAAACCTAAGTACTCGGTGTGAGATGAGTGAGAATTACATGCTGACTGCTGGCACCAACGCAAAATTAAGTTATAAAAAGTTGACAGAACACGGATATTTGCATGTTCCCATTTTGCAGATAGTTTTTATTACCGATTGATGC
>JBCBQE010000768.1:3301-3654 GCA_039820385.1 Cyanobacteria bacterium J06635_10 | reverse complement strand
CGTTGTAATACACCGCTATAAATTTTAGTATTACCACCTACCGAATAACTCGTTTGGGGATTAAAAGGTTCACCTTCACTGTCAAACCATTGTTCTTTTGCGTGGAAATCTTCCTTTTTAAAAACTTCCACATCAACCAACTCCGAACTTTCTTTTTCTAAAAAATCTCCTTGTTCTAAAACAAGAATTTTTTTGCCAGTTGATGCCAATTTATGAGCTAAAGTACCTCCACCAGCACCAGTACCGATAATAATTACATCGTAATGTTGGTCATCAATAATCATAATTAGATGTTAGACGTTAGTTGTTAGTTGTTAGTTGATAGTTGATAGTTGTTAATTGATGGTTGATAG
>JBCBQE010000768.1:0-3291 GCA_039820385.1 Cyanobacteria bacterium J06635_10 | reverse complement strand
ACTGTTCACTGTTAATTGTTCATTGTTCATTGTTCATTGTTAATTGTTCACTGTTCACTGCCAAATGTAGAGAAGTAGAAATAAAATAATCCAAATTACATCAACAAAATGCCAAAATAATGAAGTTGCATCAACACCATAATGACCGTTTTCATAATTACCGGGAATAAAGGAACGAATCAACATTGTTAATTGCAACAACACACCACTGAGAACGTGTAAACCGTGGAAACCTGTTAATAAGTAAAACATTCCACCAAAGGTTCCAGAAGTGAAACCAAATTCTAATCCATTCCATTCAACAGCTTGCCCGTAGAGGAAGTAACTTCCCATCGCCATTGTTAACAGCCAAAATACACGAAAACCCCAAATATTATCCTTCTTTAAAAACCTTTCCGCAAAATAAATAACAAAGCTACTGGAAACCAGAATTACTGTATTTATAAATGGTTCTCTAACTTCTAAACCTTCAACCCCCGCTGGCAGCCAATCAACAGTTGTTGTTTTATAAACTATATATCCAGCAAAAAAGCTAAAGAAAATAACACTTTCAGAAAGTAAAAAGACAATAAAACCAAACATACTATTGCCTTCTTCATCATGCTCGTGTTCGGCTAAGTTTGCATGACTTTCTAACTCTAATTGATTTAATGTACTGTCATTTTCTAATTGCATCGCTTGCCCGTCTGTAGTACTCATGATAGATAATGTTTAGATTAAATTTTATTATTGAATAGTGAATGGTGAGTAGTTAGGAGTTAGGAGTTACGAGTTAGGAGTTAGGAGTTAGGAGTTAGGAGTTAGGAGTTAATAATTAATAGTTTTTAAGAATTTATTCTTCCCCCTCTACCCCCTCTACCCCCTCTACCCACTCTACCCCCTCTCTCCAATTCCTTAGTAATAATCAGTTAAGTTCCGAAGCATTAGCGACTAAATTCTCTGGTTTCGATTTTCCATAACCATAAGGTTCTTCTACTACAATGGGGAGTTGTTTTTCAAAGTTTTCTACAGGTGGTGGTGAAGAAACTAACCATTCCAAACCAATTGCACGCCAAGGATTATCTGATGCTTTTTTACCATCAATCCAAGAACTAATTACATTAAGTAAAAACGGTAGGGTAGACATTCCTAATAAAAACCCACCAATACTAGCAACCACATTCCAAAATGCAAATTCTGGATCGTAGGAAGCGACTCTACGGGGCATTCCTTGCAATCCTAATGGGTGCATGGGGAAAAAGTTGAGATTTGCACCGATGAAGGTTAACCAAAAGTGCAATTTACCCAAACCTTCATAATACATCTTTCCAGTCATCTTGGGGAACCAATGGTATAAGGCTGCATAAACACCCATTACCGTTGCACCGTAAATCACATAATGGAAATGACCAACTACGAAGTAAGTATTGTTAACGTGAATGTCAACAGGAACCGCAGCCAGCATGATACCGGTGATTCCAGCAAATACGAACATTAACAGCCCACCCAAAGCAAACAGCATCGGTGTATCTAAACGTAACTTACCTCCCCAAATTGTTCCCACCCAAGCAAATACCTTAATTCCAGTGGGTACGGAAATCAACATTGTGGAGAACATAAACAACATCCGCATCCAACCGGGAGTACCGCTAGCAAACATGTGGTGAACCCAGACTACAGCACTCAAAGCAGTAATAATAAACGATGAAACTACTACTACTTTGTAACCAAATAGAGGTTTGCGAGAGTAAACCGGAAATATTTCTGAAAAAATACCAAACACTGGCAGTATAATCACGTAAACTGCTGGATGGGAATAAAACCAGAAAAAGTGCTGATACAATACGGGATCGCCACCTTTTGCAGGGTCAAAGAAACTGGTTCCCACAGTTAAATCAAACAGCAACATTATTGCACCAGCAGTCAGCGCAGGTAATCCAAACAATTGAATTATCTGAGCGCTCAAGACAGTCCATACATAAGCTGGCATCTTGAAAAAGCCCATTCCCGGCGCTCTCATCCGGAAAATTGTAGTGACAATATTTACCGCACCTAAAATGGAAGACACCCCAGATATTGCTACGGCAACCACCCATAAGAATTGTCCGTTAACTAAATTACCCGTAGGATTTTGAGTACTGACGGGTGGATAAGACCACCAACCAGATTGAGCCGGTCCTCCAGGAACGAAGAAACTCGCCATTAGTATAATTCCAAACACAGGAACCATCCAAAAGGCAAGGGCGTTCAGACGGGGAAACGCCATATCTCGCGCTCCAATCTGTAAAGGTACGAGGTAGTTTGCCAAACCAGCAAGTACCGGGAAAGTCCACATAAACAACATCACCGTACCATGCATGGTAAACATGGCGTTATAAACGGTGCGATCGACTAAATCTGATTCTGGGGTAATTAATTCTCCCCGAATAATCATGGCGAAAATGCCACCAATTAGGAAAAAGATGAAAGCTGTAACTATATATTGAATACCTATTACTTTATGATCGGTGCTGAAAGTAAAATAGGTTTTCCAAGTCGTTGGTGGATGATGATGTTCACTTTGATGTTGTTCTTCAACAACTTCAGTTTGTTTAGTTTCAGAACTAGTCATTTTGATTTTGGATTTTAGATTTTAGATTTTGGATTAGGAGATTAGGAATTAGAAATTAAATTTATCTACCCCCTCTTCCCCCTCTTCCCCCTCTTCCCCACGCCACTTCCTCATCAACTGTGATAATTAACAACGGGAGACTCAGCCGGTTTGACAGTAGCCCAATTACTTTCAATTGCTTTGTCCGATTTGCTGTTATATTCGGAGATTGCTTGATTGTATGCGGGGGATGGTTTGCGGTTGGAAGCCTCTTTTAACCATTGTTGGTGTTCTTCAGGGGATTCAACAACTACATCAGCCTGCATTGCTGCGAAATAGGTACCGCTATATTGGGAATCCCGCAGTCGATATTTACCTTCGAGGATGGGTGTAAATTCAAAGTTAATTATTTCACCGGGGATCACATCTTGCTTTACCCGAAATGCAGGAATGTAAAAACCATGTATGACATCTTCTGATTTCAGGCTTAGATAAGCACGCTTGTTTACAGGTAAATGTAACTCGGTGCTGCTGATATTTTCCTCTGGATAATTAAAAATCCAAGCCCATTGTTTAGATATGACTTCGATTCTTTCAGGAGTTTGTTCAGTAGCTGATGCTTCCGCTAGAGATTCTGCGCTAGCCGGTTTCATACCCATTGACATATGGTGATGTTCCATGGAGCCAAGAATCGACATTTGGTCATACACTTGGAAACTATA
>JBCBQE010000767.1:0-3655 GCA_039820385.1 Cyanobacteria bacterium J06635_10 | reverse complement strand
AAATCAATTACTTTTACTGAACCTCTGTAGGGAGTACCAAAAGTAAATAAAGCTTTACAATCTCGCCATCCTTGCAAAACTTCCAAGTAGTAGCGAGAAACTAATCCCCCCATACTATGAGCCAGAAGAATTATCTTGGCATCTTCGGCACCGCTATATTCTCTCCACCGTTTTAATCTCTTATCTAATAATCTTTTTAATAACCTTGCATTAGCACGATTATCACGTCGCCAATCGTAAGGAAAATGATAAAAATTAGCTGCTTTATCATCTGCATCTTCATAGATGTTACCGGAAATCACATCAAAATTGTCGGTAATTAAACGTGAGGTTTTTGTATAACCATCAATTTTTACCAATCCGGGAATTAAATGAGTCTCTTCTATAATTCTAGTTGCTTTAATTCCATCTCCCAAACTTTCCGAATTTGGATCGTCATGGGTTAATTTTAGTTCTTGAATTGAATTACCCAAATTGCTTAAAACTTTCCAAATAGCTTTACCAGAAACATCCCAAATATCTTTCCCATCTTTTTGTAATACACTGCCTGTTATTCCCGGTAGAATTACTACCATATCCCGCATTTTTATTTTTTGTGACATTCTTTTATCCTTGAATTAAATATCCAAATTTTCTTATATCAAGACTTATTGATACATGAAATTATCATCCAAATTAGCGATTTCAGCTAAATTTATCCTGAATAAAAGGAATTGTAAATATGTACATTTAATACTTTTTAAGCGGTCTGAAGTCAATGGATTGTTGATACAAACTTGGTTTATATAAAAGAATATTTTTATATTTTTGTAAAGATATTATTGCGAAAATACTTGTCATTCAAAGGTAATTTAAATCACTTGATTGTTCAATGACAATTATGTAACATTCACAGTTAATTGCTAAATAGCAAGTTTGAGAAGCTCGATAATTTACACGCTTTGGTTAGAAAATAAAAATTTAATTTCATCTTCCGCAATATTACTTGTTTTTATGAGATTAAAGGTACACCCCACCCGCCACCCCACCCGGCACCCTCCCCTTACTAAAGGGAGGGTTGGGGAGGGGTTATAAATGTGCTGTATTTCTGTGTCAACGTAGTTTTTCGCGTTCATCTACCTGTCATAAATAAAATGACCATTAATAATCGCAATCTAGCTATTATAGTTGGCATCAATGCCTACAAAAATGGGATATCTCCTCTGAAGACTCCCGTTAATGATGCGATTGAATTGGGGTTGATTCTGAAAAGTTCATATGACTACGAAATTAAGCATTTATTGGATTCTCAAGCAACTCTGAAAGGATTCAACAGTTTGCTTGTTGAACTAAAAGCTGGAAAAATAAAACTTTCAGACAATCGAACTATCGAGATTAATTCCTGTGAGCGCATCCTATTCTATTTTGCTGGACATGGTATCATAGAAGACGCTTTTGAAAATCAGGATGGTCCAACAGGTTATTTACTTCCCCAAGATGCTCAAAGGAATGATAAAAGCACTTTCTTACCGATGCAGCAGTTGCATGATGTGCTTGTTGCACTTGAATCTCATCACCTGTTAGTAATTTTGGACTGTTGTTTTGCTGGTGCTTTCCGATTCCTGAGAAATTTAGTTCCCTATCAGAAATTATATCGGGAAAGGTACGATCGCTTCATGAACGGGAAAGCTCAGCAGATGATTGCTTCTGCTAGTTATGATGAGAAGGCTTTGGATGTGCTAACTCGTTTGGGCGATCGCGAGGATGAAAATACAGGAAAATATTCTCCCTTTGCTGAAGTATTACTTAAGGCTTTACAGATACAGACTGATGAAGCAAAAGCTCCTGCTGATATCATCCCGGATGGTGTAATTACAGCTTCAGAACTATATATCTATCTAGAACAAGAGTTAGCGAAACTAACTAATAGACAAACTCCTGGTCTTTACACATTAAAGCATCATGAGAAAGGAGAGTATATCTTTCAAGTTCCGGATTTTGTCGCGGATAATTTAGAAAATGCTCCTCCACTAGATGTTAACAGTAATCCCTATCGAGGCTTGAATTCTTTTAGCGAGAAACACAAAGACTTATTCTTCGGTAGAGAAACAGTAATTAGTGAATTGTACGATCGCTTCAAGCAGCCATGGTTAATGATTGTCACGGGTGCTTCCGGTGCTGGTAAATCCAGTCTGGTGAAAGCTGGATTAATTCCGCGTTTGCGAAAAGATAGATGGTATATTATTAAACCTTTACGTCCGGGTAAATCTCCTTTTACTGCTGTAGCAGCAGCTTTGTTTTTAACTGCATTAAATCTTCAGGTTGCTCTGATTAAAAATAACTTTTTTGAAAGTATTAATAAAAATAAGTATAGTTACAATTTAGCTGGCAAAACTTTTATTACTATAACGAATATTTTCACCTGGATTTTAGATAAGTATAACGACCAAAGAATTATCAATTTTCTCAGTAAGGTTTTGCGAAAAAATCCCACAAATTTAACTAGATTAGCGAAATTAAGCCGTAGTGACGCTGCAGAAAAATTATTATTAGTCATCGACCAATTTGAGGAATTAGTTACACTTTGTCACCCCAAAGAAAAAGATAATTTTTTAGCTTGGTTAGAGAAACTTTTAAGCGATAATTCCGGTAAAGTTAGAGTTATAATTACCTTGCGCTCCGATTTTAAAAGTCAATTTTCCAGTCAATTATTTGATGAACAATGCTCCAATGTAGGGCAATTCACCGTACCGATGATGACTCAGGATGAGTATCGGGAAATTATCGAAAAACCAGCCACAGAAAAGGTTTTATATTTCGAGCCACCAGAATTAGTAGATGATTTAATTAATGAAGTAGTGCAAATGCCGGGAGCACTACCCTTGTTATCATTTACCTTGAGCCAATTGTACTTGAGATGTTGCGATCGCTGGCAGAAAGGAGAGACAAATCGAGCCATGACTCTGGAAGACTACCAAGCATTAGGTGGAGTCATGGGTTCATTAAAGAAAACCGCCACAGATATTTTTGAGAAATTAATCAACGAGAAAAAAGCCACCGAGCAAACAATTCGTCATGTAATGTTGCGAATGGTAGCAGTGAGTGGAGATGAATTAGCTCGTCGGCGAGTACCAGAATCTGAATTAAAATATCCAGAGCCTCAAAATCGAGAAGTTAAGGAAATTATTAAAGCTTTTACAGATGCTCGTTTATTGGTAACCGGAACTTCTTCTGATGGAGAATCTTATGTAGAGCCTGCCCACGATGCTTTAGTGAATGGCTGGGATAAGATATTGGAATGGAAAAATCAATATCAGGAAAGTTTGTTATTACAGAGACGTTTGACAACCGCAGCGATGGAGTGGAAGCGTAGAAAACAAGAGCAACCCCGAAAATTAACAGATTTATTTGAGCCTTTTTTCGGTTGGTTTGATGTTAAATTTTACCAGTTAAATCGATTCATAGATAAATTTAAGAAAAAAGAACGATTGGATAACAACAGCCGTCATTCACGTTTTCTATGGCATAACAATCCTCGACTACGTTTATTGAATGGAGTATTAGAATCAGATGACAACTGGTTAAATCAAGATGAGCAAGAATTTGTGCGAGGTAGTGTTTTGAAAAGAAGTAGAGATTTACGTTACCGTTTGTATCTTGTTGCCGGAATTAATTT
>JBCBQE010000766.1:0-3662 GCA_039820385.1 Cyanobacteria bacterium J06635_10 | reverse complement strand
GGAATTGAGTTAATTCAAATTATCTGTCAACCCTTGGGTATTCCCATTGAAATGGGTAAAAAATGGCTAGATACAGCAAAACACTATCGGTAACGTGCAAGTTTCGATGAGTATTTGTAACATGCCTCGTAGTAGCGCTTTAGCCCTCAACCTCAACTGCGAAGACAGCGCTACTACAAACATTCCTATATGAATTTTTGTAACCGAATATAGCCTTAATAATACAAATTTACTATAAGTAAGCGTGAGGGTTATTTTTTACCTACCCTCACGTTTTTTAATTTGATATTATGAGAATAATCTATTTTTAAACGCAAAGGCACGCAAAGTTAAGCGCAGAGTAAGAGTGAGGTTTTAATTGATAACTGTTCACTGTTCACTGTTCACTGTTCACTGTTCACTGTTCACTGTCAACTGACTCCTGGTCCTAATGGTAAACTGAATACAAACCAAATAATAAATAAAATGGCCCATCCTAATAAAAAGGCGATGGAATAAGGCAACATTAAAGAAATCAAGGTGCCTATTTTCAAACTTTTATCGTATTTTTGACCAAATGCTACAACTACGGGGAAATAAGGCATCAAAGGGGAAATGATATTAGTGGAAGAATCACCAATTCGATAAGCAGCTTGGGTTAATTCTGGTGAATATCCTACTAACATAAACATGGGGATAAATATCGGTGCCATTATCGCCCATTTTGCGGAAGCGGAGCCGACAAATAGATTAATTAGCATACTGACGATAATAAACATTAACATCAGCGGTACGCCAGTAAATCCGGTTGCTTTAAGAAAATTGGCTCCATTCACTGCTAAAATTAAACCTAAGTTACTCCAGCTAAAATAAGCAATAAATTGTGCAGAAATAAATGCTAAAGCGATATAGTAACCCATCGATGCCATGGAATCGCCTAAAGCCTTGGCAACATCTTTATCATCTGCAATACTTCCAGAAACTTTACCGTAAACAATTCCCGGAATCAGAAATGCTAGAGCAATAATAAAAACGATACTATCAATAAAAGGTGAGGGAATAATAGTCAAGGTTTCTGGATTTCTTAAAATACCCTGTGGTGGCAAAACTAAAGTAGTTATAAATGCTGCAAATAATAAGAAAGATAATCCTGCCCAAACCAAACCTTTTCTTGACGATGATGTTAGTGATTCCATCGATATATCTACATCTTGGTTATAACTTCCCAAACGGGGTTCGATTATTTTTTCGGTAACAAACCAACCGACTAAAGTAATTAAAAAAGTGGAAACTACCATGAAATAGTAATTGGCTGTAGCATTTACCTGATAGTTTGGCTCAATTAACTGCGCGGCACTCTGAGATAATCCCGCAAGTAAAGGATCGAGAGAATTTATCACTAAATTAGCGCTAAATCCACCAGAAACCCCTGCAAACGTCGCTGCAATACCTGCAAGGGGATGGCGACGAAAAGCCAGAAAAATCACCGCACCCAAGGGTACAAGCACCACATAACCGGCATCTGCGGCGATATTACCCATCACACCCGCAAACACCACAACTGGGCAAATAAACCTTCCCGGTGCAATTAATACTAATTGTCGTAATAATGCAGATAGTAAACCTGTAGATTCTGCGACACCTACACCCAACATCGCCACAAGTACGGTGCCTAGGGGCTTAAATCCGGTAAAATTATTTACTGCTTCAGTGAAAATTTTGCGGATGGCTTCGGGTGTTAATAGAGATACCGCAGCAATGGTTTTATTGTCGCTGGGATTGATTACCGATACATTGAGAGAAGCTGCGATCGCACTAATTAAAATTACTAAAATACATAGTATAAAAAATAGCGTAATGGGATCTGGTAGTTTATTTCCTAGGGTTTCAATAAAAGCCAGAGATTTATCGATTAAATTCGGTTTGTTTTGTCGAGTAGAGTTTGTCATTATCAGTGAACAGTTATCAGTGAACAGTTATCAATGAATAGTTATATAAGCTGTTTGATTTTTTATTTAGTATCAAGTATTTTTCAAATAGTTATGAGGGGTATCCTTAACAGAGAATATTAAGTTAATTCACATCTTGCAGCATTTTCGTTAACCCTACATTCCCGCCTTGAAATTAATTTAAAGTCTCATATACAAAGTGGGTTAAACCACACTCAAAGCTTTATTTAGTCGTCTAAAGACGACTTTGTTTTTTAGCCTGGGAATTTATTCCAAGGCGGTGTTGAGCTTGGGGTGCAAGATGTGAATCTTAATAGACTTATGCTATGAACTCGGGATTTACAACCCCGATTTTTTTCAGTCTTTACTCTTCTTCAAGTTATTACAATTCCATATTCCAAAAATCAACCAAAAAGCCAAAATTGTAGATGTAAATAACAACACCGGAATCGAACCATACCTCACAATCAAAGTAGGAGCAGCAGCAGTAAATAAACCCCCTCCTAATATTGGTTCAAATAACAATTGTTTGTAAGCAAAACATTCAAATGCGCCAGTACGATTATCTGGATCTACCATCCGCAATAATAAAATACCGGTAGCCGTAACTCCCATAGATTGCCCTAAATCACCTAAACCCCTTTCATTGGGATAAAAAGGAATTAAACGCGGTGCTAAAAATACATATACAAAAACATTCCAAACAATACCAGCAACCGACAATATTAATAAAGGAATCAAATTTGCACTCAAAGCCTTTAAAGAAATACTAGCTAACGCCGTGACAATAGTTACATCTAAAGCCAATCCACCAATATGCTCCATTAAAGGGCGACTAACCATATAACTGCGATTTGTACGGATTAACAGCAACTGTACTAAAATTCCACCAACAAGTATCATTGGGAACAAAGGTACGTAAGGAATTAACTTTAATCCGTCTCCGCTTCCCCAGGAAACTGACTCAATAAACCCTAGGGCTTGTAAAATCAACCAACCGATAGCAACAGCCAATCCGACAAAACCAAAGTTAAGCGATATCGGATCGATTAGTAAATCCTTAAATAATCTATCTCTTGCAGCTTTTGTAGATGGATTTTCTTCTGTATGGCTATGAATGCTATCTTCATTAGTTCCCAACAAACTAACTTGACTTTGCACTTGAATTCTTCCGGTGCGTCTTCCCCAATCTATCAACCAAGTACCAATGATAATGCCAGAAACAAGCCCTATCGTTGCTAAAGTCAAAGATAAATCTCCTGCTTCTGGAAAACCCAACTCTGCAAAAGTATCCGCCATCCCCGCCGATGTACCATGCCCTCCTTCAAAAGCGACTTCAATTAATGAAGCTGCGATCGCTGGTAATTTAAAAATAGGGGTTAATACTGTAATTCCCAGTATCAAACCAATGACGTATTGTCCCCATCCTAAAATTTGTCCGAAAGCCGCTTGTGGCGCAGCTTGTCGCCAAATAGTGCGCCAACCGGGAATCATTTGTCCGAGAAATAAAGTTGCAAATACAATATTAATGAAGATTGCGGGAGATTTTGACCACACTGTTAAAATTGCTTCAGGAAAAATCCCATTTACTAGAGGCAGATTACTACCAACAGTAGTATTGATAATTACACCCAAAGCACTAGGCCCTAATAATAAAGCAATCACACCCGCAACAACCGAACTTGGTATAAATAAAGACTGAAGGATGCCGATACGCTCTCTGATGAAACGTCC
>JBCBQE010000765.1:0-3663 GCA_039820385.1 Cyanobacteria bacterium J06635_10 | reverse complement strand
ACTCCCAACGCGATCGCAGTTACCGATGGGGAAACTCAAATTACCTATCAAGAATTAGATTTACAATCAAATCGAGTTGCCAATTATTTACGCTCCCTAGGAGTTGCACCTGGTGCATTTGTCGGCATCATGACGCTACGCGGGCCCTTAATGTTTGTCGGCATCTTAGGTATTCTTAAAGCTGGTGGAACATACGTTCCCTTGGATCCAATGTACCCCCAGGAAAGAATCCATTACATTATCGAACATGCTGAAATCAAAATTCTCCTCAGCCAAAATGCCTTAACTGAAAAATTAGCCGCATGTTCCCTTGATGAATTGTCCTTAGAAACCTTAATGTTCTTAGATAATGGACAAAGCTCCGAATATGAGAACAAAATAACTCAAATAAACAAACAAACTTGGTCAAATTATTCCGAGTCTAAACCACCTTGCGTCAACACTCCCGACGACTTGATGACAGTATTATATACCTCCGGCTCCACAGGTAAACCCAAAGGAGTAATGCTCAATCACCGGGGTTATATGAATCGTTTAGTATGGATGCAAAAAACATTCCAACTCCAACCAGGAGAAAGAGTCGCACAAAAAACATCTTGCTGCTTCGATATATCTGTATGGGAAATCTTTTGGCCCTTAATGTATGGTTCCACAGTTTGTTCAATCGGAACCAAAACAGTCAAAAATCCTTGGTTGCTAGCACAATGGCTGAAAGACAACCGCATCAACATCATGCACTTTGTTCCTTCCTTATTTGGAGAATTCTGTAACGCCTTAGAAGACGAAACCTGGAATTTCCCCGACTTACGGTGGTTAATCTTTAGCGGTGAAGCTTTACCAGTCAACTTTATTCGCAGTTGGATTGACAAACACGGAATGAATACTGGACTTGCTAACCTCTACGGACCTACAGAAGCTTCCATCGATGTAACTGCTCATATTATCCCACAACGTCCCGGCGAAGACCAAAATAGTATTCCCATCGGTAAAGCAATTGATAACGTTTACGTCAAAATCCTCGACGATAAAATGCAGCCAGTTGCACCAGGAGAAATGGGAGAATTATGGCTTGGTGGCGTACAACTCGCTAAAGGATACCTTAAAGATGAAGAGCGCACAGCCAAAGCATTTTGTCCCAATCCTTTCCCCGAAGAGATTCCTGGCGACTTTATTTATAAAACTGGCGACTTAGCAATTCAATATGCCGATGGAAATATTGACTACCATGGAAGGATTGATAATCAAGTAAAAATACGCGGTTTCCGCATCGAATTAGGAGAAATAGAAAGTATTCTCAATACTCACCCATTAGTTAAAGAAGCCGCAGTCTTAGCTATAGATTATGAAGATGGACAAAAAAGATTAGTTACTTACTTAGTAGGAAATCAAGAAGACAAGCAAGTAATTAAAGAATATTTAGCTCAACGAGTACCCGATTACATGATTCCCCAGCGTTGGGAATGGATGAATAATTTACCCAAAACCCACAATGGTAAACTCGATCGCAAAGCTCTCAAAGCTGGTAAAGGGGCCACAGAAAATTCTTCCCAACCAGTAGAAAATCAAAATCTACCCCTAGGCTCCGCACAACGCTGGTTAGTAGAATATTTCGACGCTCCCCACCAATGGAATGGTTATACCCGTTTTCTGTTCCACCAAGCCCTAGATGCAGAGACATTTAACCAAGCATTAAACTTATTAATCGAACGTCATTCCGCATTGCGTACCGTATTTACCCGCGAAAACGAACAATGGACGCAAAAAATACTCACCCCAGAAACAAATCAATGTACGCAATATTATGATGGCAGTCATTTAAGTGAAGAGCAACGAGACAAAGAAATCTGTGGATTAATTCAAAAAATTGGTCAACAATTCCAACTTAATCAATACCCGCTATTGAAAGTAATTCTCGTTAAAGTCAACGAAACTTGTTACGACATATCCTTAGTAGGACATCATATGATTGGTGACTTGCTCAGTAACAGAGTTATTTTCCAAGAATTGTGGACAAACTACACTCAACTATTGGGAAACCAAAAACCAGAGAATAAACCAGTTATATCCTACGAAGATTACGTCAAAGTATTGCAAGAGCAAGAAAAACAAGGAAATTTTGCAACTCACCTAGATTACTGGAAAAATCAATTTCCTTCAGCAGACTATAGTTTAACAATACCCTGCGATTATCAAAAAGGAGCAAACACCGAAGGTACAGCAGCCATAGAAAAATTCACCTTAGATAAGACAAAAACCAGCAGCTTATTAAGGGAAGCCAAAAAACACTACGGTTGCAGCGTCTACACCTTATTACTGGGAGTACTTTACCGATTAACCGCAGAATGGAGCCAACAACCTTGGGTAGTAATTAGCCATCGCAGTCACGGTAGAGCAATAGATAACCAACAAACATTCTTTAACAGCGTTGGTAACTTTGCAGTCAACTATCCCTTAGGAATCAACGTCGAAAAGCAGCATGATTGGCAACAAACCTTGAACCAAATAGCGACCAAATTCGACGAACTACCGATGAAAGGTGTAACCTTCGATTGGATATCAGCACAACTTCCCAGTCATATATATCCCGATAATAATCTTACACCAATTAGAGCTAATTATCTCGGAAATCGTACCGCTGCCACATACAAAAACTTCGAGTTTGCCGAAACAGACACAGATAAGCGTTTATCATCCCCCCAACAAAAACGAACAACCCTAGTAGAATTCTTCTTCTCCTTCAGCGATGGAAACTTTAATCTAGAAATAGAATACTCCCAAAACTTCCATAATTCTGCTACCATTCGTCAAATTGGCGATCGCTACTTAGAATTATTGCAAGGAATGGTGAAAGCCATATCTTATGTAAGTAACGGTAGTAGAGTGAGATAAGATTGGAATCAATTGCCCCTAGTCTACAAGTAGATTGGGGGTTAGTTTTAGTTGGCGAAAAGCTTGGACAAGTTTACCCAAAAAAGCCCAAGCTTTACTGTACGGGCTTAGTATTTCTCGCCATTTTTTCAATAACATCACTTAGACTATTGGCTCCAATTTCTGATTTTTTCTCTTCAAGCCACTTAATAGCTGTTTGTGAAAAAACTGAAGTTACCCAAACGCAGAACTTTCTCTGCTGGCTCCTCATAATTGATGTAGGGATAAACTGTACCAAAACCATTCATACCCCATCCAAGTAAAGGACGCATTGAAATTCCCATTTTAGCACGTTCCCAAAGCATTTCTCTATCGGATGAAATGTGTTTGATAAGTAAAGTTGTTTTGTCCAATTTGGATTGATTGCTAAATGCAAGTTGACGAGTAGCAGATACCCCACCTAAAAATAGTAAAGATATCAAACAAGCACAAACTATTATTCTGTTGCGATGACGGTTTTTAAAACCGGATTGGTAAATCCAGAATATAAATCCAATTGAGTTATCTCCAATTTTTAAATTTTAATAGTCAAGCAATTTTTATCAAGTTTTCAAAATACGATTTTAACCATCAGGTATGAAATAATCAAAATTGCTTAATTATAATTCAATAGATAAACTTATCTCAAATGCATTTTTTTCCCAGGAGTCAAAACTTCACCCACCCAAAAACAATCATATTCCCTAAAATTAAGCCCTGGAGGAATTTTATTTATCGATTGAGAACTTTCGTATC
>JBCBQE010000764.1:0-3674 GCA_039820385.1 Cyanobacteria bacterium J06635_10 | reverse complement strand
TTAAATTTTTGAGGCGGCCGTAACGCACCATTCTAATAACAGTATCATGACAGTCAACAGTGAGCAGTGAGTAGTGAGGAGTTAGAAATAATTTATTCTCCCCCCTCTTCCCCCTCTTCCCCACGCCACTTGCTACAACGGAGGGAACCTCCGCAACGCAGTGGCTCCTCTTCCCCCTCTCCCAATCTTATAATTATCTACTTAAATTTGGGAAACCTATAACTAGCAGCTTTTTTATACATATCTATGAATAATCCTCCGGAAAATAAATATAACTCCGGTACTGCTTCTAGTGCTTTATTTGAGGGTTTATCAATGCATATTCGTTGGTTTCGCCGTCTGAGTGTGGGACAAAAAATCGGCTTTGGTTATGCGATCGCTATTGGTGTTGGTGTATTAGGTACAGTCACGGGAACTTTTATTGGAGATCTCTATCAACATCGAGCTGCTCAAGAGGAACGATTTGTAGATGAAGAGGTGGAATTGTTCAACGAGCTAAAATCTGCAATTTTACAAGCTCGCACTCACCAACAGCAATTTATTGCTTTATTGGAAAAACCGGAAAATTTGCAAACAGAATACACCCATTTTCTCAAACACAAGTCAGATGCTCAAGAAAGCTGGGATGAACTGAAATCTTTCAACAAGGAATTAATTGCAGAAGCTCCAGAAGATTCTGAGAAAATAACTAAATTTTTGAAAACCTATGAGGGGATTCAACAAGCTTACTTTGAAGAAGTTTATAAATTAATCAAACAAATAGATCCGCCGAATTTAAAATCACCAGAACAAATCCAAGCTGCTCAAAAATTACTGTTGAATTTTACTAATAGTTTTTTGGCGTTAAAATTTGATTCTATTTCAGATGAATTAAGTGAATTAGCAGAAGCTGCTGAGGAAGAAGATGAAGAAGCTGATGAAGCTTTAGCTAAAGCACAGCAAGTCCGCCGTTTAATTGTTCTGGGTACAAATTTAATATCTATTGTTTTGGCGATTATCTTAGCTTACTACACTACTAAAACAATTACTAATCCAATTAAAAATTTAACAGAATTTGCCGAAGAAACGACTCGTAAATCAAATTTTAATTTACAAGTACCGATAACAACAAATGATGAAGTTGGTATATTAGGAGATTCTCTCAATCAGTTAATTAAACGAGTGAAAGAGTTATTAAAAGAGCAAGCTGTTGCTAGAGAAAAATTGGAATTTTATAGCCAAAATTTAGAGATACAAGTTCAAGAACGAACTCAAGAATTAGAAGATACTCTTAAAGAACTCCAATATACTCAAACCCAACTTATACAAAGAGAAAAAATGTCGAGTTTAGGACAATTAGTAGCAGGTATAGCTCACGAAATAAATAACCCAGTTAACTTTATTCATGGCAATCTTGACTATACTAAAGATTACCTCCAAGATTTATTACATCTAGTAGAACTTTATCAAGAAGAATATCCAAATCCTACAGCAGCGATCGAAGAGGAAATCGAAAATATTGAATTAGAATTCTTACAAGAAGACTTACCAAATATCCTCAATTCCATGCAAACAGGTTCCGAACGCATTCGAGAGATTGTCAAATCGCTGCGTACTTTCTCCCGTTTGGATGAAGCAGATTACAAGAAAGTTGATATCCATGAAGGTATGGAAAGTGCTTTGATGATTCTCCAAAGTCGCCTGAAAGCGAAGTCAGAACGTTGCGAAATTGAAGTTATTAAAGATTACGGTTCATTACCCTTAATAGAATGCTATGCAGGGCAACTCAATCAAGTATTTATGAATTTATTTGTGAACGCGATTGATGTATTAGAAGAAAAGTTAAAAATTAGTGAAAATAACCCATTTTTTGCTCCCAAAATTAATATTTCTACCAAAAAACTAAATTACCAGCGCATAGCTATCCATATAACTGATAACGGTTTGGGTATGACAGAAGAAGTACTCGCAAAAATTTTCAACCCCTTTTTTACAACAAAACCAGTCGGTAAAGGGACTGGTTTGGGATTAGCTGTAAGCTACCAAGTTGTTGTGGATAGACACCATGGAGAATTGAAATGTTCTTCGACTCCGGGTGAAGGCACGGAATTTACAATTGAGATTCCGATTAAGCAAGGAAGTTAATTAAGTTAGGGTATGTTTTCAAACCTCAACCGCTCTCAGGCTAAAGCCTGGAGCTATAGCTACAAAGCCCTTAAAGGGCTAAAAATCCAGGTTTTTATTAGTCCGCGCAGGCGGACTTTGTAGGTATAGTCTCACCCTTATAGGGTGAGGAGTACTTAAACTAATTTCAAATCGGCATACTCGGCTAACAAATCATCGCTAGTCAAAGTATCGCCTTCTGCTTGGGGAGTCCACAAAATCTCGAAAGCAAGCAGTTTGTCGCTAGAAATACTACCAAATTGGCTGAGTGCTTGACGTAATTCGTCGGAGTTGTTGATATTCGGAATTTCGGTTTTACCTAATGTTGCTGCGATTAAGGTCACAACTATATATTCTCCCGGACTTTGGGAAATTATACTAGTAGAATCGTCTAATTCTCCCTCGGAAGCTAAAGCGGCTTTTAACTGATTGTTGACGTTAGATAATGTTTCTTCTCCGAATTTACTGCGCTCGGCTATTGTTAAACGGTTAAATTCTGCTTCTGCGGAATTCAAACGCGCTTGATGAGTATTGCCACCTGCGTAAACCCAATATTCTGGATGGCGGAGTAAAGCAAGGCTGGCTTCTTGTAGTACTTGCGCTCTACCTTGGGATGACTCGGTATCGGCTGTTTCGGCAAGGCGATTTAGTTCGGTTTGCAATTCCCGGGCTTGAGCTAATAAGCCAACTTGCAAGCGAGTTACTGAAATTGCAGGGTTGCTGCTGTAGCCGACTTCTTCGGCTCCACCACTAGCAAGTCGGCGGAAAGTTTGCAACATAAAGTTAGCTAAAGCAAAGAAAATTAAAATACCAAATAAACCGCCGAATCCTCCACCTATTCCCCAGAAAGGAAACAGGAAAGGAAAGCCAAATCCACCTCTGGGATAAGGAGCATATCCACCCCCAGGAGCGTAGGTACGAGGAGATGAATAAGTACGGCTTGAAGGCATCCTAAATGAACCGCCACCAATTCTACCGCCGCTGCGAGCTGCTAGTGCTCCCTGTGCTTGGCTAAATACTAATGTCAAGATCAAGAATGCAACTAAGAGGGATTTGTAAACCGGTTTGATGAGACTTTGTAGTTTTTTACCCATGATATGGTCGCTTGAAAAACGATATTAGTTATGATTGATGCCAATTTTATGAAAGAATCTACTTTTTTATTTAGCCTTCACTAGGGTATGTTTTCCTGCCTCGCCGTCACCCTAAAGGATGCGGCTACACGTACTAAGTCAGCCTACGCAGACTACGAAAAATTAAGGTTTTTAGCCCACCTAATGATGGGCTTGGTTTTTATAGCCCCAGGCTTTAGCCTGCGGGTTTTAGGGGTTTGAAAACACGCCCTAGCCCTTACTAAATAGCAGATGATTGGCACTTTTACTTTGTTTACAGGCTACATCTTAAATTTATCGTCTCTGACTATGCTTAAACAGTAACCAAAGGAGGGAAACCCGCTACAGATAACCGTACCTTTCATACATGGTCTATCGTCTTTATTTAAGCTTTTTTTCTGATTCACCTGGAAGTAAAAA
>JBCBQE010000763.1:0-3676 GCA_039820385.1 Cyanobacteria bacterium J06635_10 | reverse complement strand
TGGTATTACTCCAAAAAGATGACTCATATTTTCGCACTCAACTAAATATAGTGCCATATTCGCGACAAATTTCTCGTATGCAGTTGGACTTGGAAAGTGCTTATGGAGATTTCGACCGAGAAATAAGGAAGTTGTAGTATGAAACGCTTCATCTAAAAAGTGGTAGTAAGAGATAGCTGTTGGTGCTGGTACAAATTGACCTTGTTTGTCAAGTTTTTTGCAATAACCATATATGCTATGTTCGTAATTTTTGAGAACAAGAAGCTCCGCTAATCGCCAATAAGGTACTGATGTCTTCAATTTCAGTAATTATCCTGTGAGCTTTCTTGCACAAGCCCCCACCCTTAAAATAACCTCTAACAATCTAAGAAATTTATCAGTGTTTATATTTAATCAAAAAGAGAAAAATAAGTAATAATAACGTTCAGTATTTCGTAATAATAAACTATATTAGAATTTAGCAAGCTAAAACTTCGTTTATCCAAACTATAGACATATAAAATTTTTTAGCTGCCGATGACTTGTGGATAAGTACCTTTTTTATAACACTTATATATGTATTAAGTTATATAGATAATTTGGTGAATCAGGAAAACAGTAATATTACCCGATATTGTTCAATGTGAATTATTTATGCAGCACTTTAATATTAAAAATTTAGTTGATTTACTTTGTTACCGAAGTGAGTATCAACCAAGAGATACTGCTTTTACCTTTCTTCCCAAGGGAGAAGCGGAGGAAATATCTATTACTTATCAGCAACTGGATAAAAAAGCACGAGCAATTGCTGCTGCATTACAAAGCATGAAAGCAAATGGTGAAAGGGCACTTTTACTTTATCAACCAGGGTTAGAATTTATTGCGGCTTTTTTCGGATGTTTATATGCAGGAGTTGTTGCAGTTCCTGTATATCCACCCAGACGCAACCATCACAGTAATCGTTTACAAGCGATTGTATCTGATGCTCAAGCAACAATTGTTCTAACAACCACTTCTGTTTTTAGTAATGTTGAAAAAACTTTAAAATCAGAACCAGAATTAGCACTATTACGTTGTATAACTACAGATGAAATTGACAGTAACAGAGCTTCGGATTGGCAACCTTTACTAATAGATAGTGACGCATTAGCATTTCTCCAATACACTTCCGGTTCCACGGGAACTCCAAAAGGAGTGATGGTTTCTCATAGGAACCTGATGCACAACGAACAAATGATACAGCAGGCATTTAGTCATACATCAGATACAATTGTTGTTGGTTGGCTACCTGTTTACCATGACATGGGATTAATTGGGAATGTTCTTCAACCCTTATATTTAGGTAAGGCTTGTATTCTTATGCCACCGGTAGCCTTTCTTCAAAAGCCTATCCGTTGGCTGGAAGCCATTTCTCGTTACAAAGCAACTACCAGTGGTGGACCAAATTTTGCCTATGACTTGTGCGTACAAAAAATAAAACCCGAACAAATAACAAATCTTAATTTGAGCAGTTGGGAATTAGCTTTCACTGGGGCTGAACCTGTTCGTGCCGAAACTCTAGAGCGTTTTGCTCGCACATTTGCTGATTGTGGATTCCGAAAAGAGGCTTTTTACCCTTGCTACGGAATGGCTGAAACAACTTTAATTGTTTCAGGAGGTTTGAAAGCAGAACCACCGATTATTCGCTTTGTTGATGGAACAGAATTATCACAAAATCGAGTTGTTCCTACTGATGAATTTTCAGTAGATTCCCAAGCAATTGTGAGTTGTGGTCATACTTGCTTAGATCAAAAAATAGCGATTGTTAATCCTGAGTCTTTGATTGAGTGTAATGATGAAGAAGTTGGGGAAATCTGGGTTAGAGGAGAAAGTATTGCTCGGGGTTATTGGAGAAAATCTGAACTGAGCAAAAAGACTTTTAATGCTTACATCGCAAATACACAACAAAGACCATTTTTACGCACGGGAGACTTAGGATTTTTGCAGGATGGTGAATTATTCGTCACCGGACGAATCAAGGATGTAATTATTATTCGAGGGCAAAACCACTATCCCCAAGATATAGAATTGACTGTGGAAAATAGTCATCCATCACTAAAACCTGGTTCGGGTGCAGCTTTTATGGTGGAGGTTAAAGATAAAGAACAATTAGTGATTGTTCAGGAGGTGGAGCGCTCTTACCTGCGGAAGCTGCATATTGATGAGGTCGTAGGAAATATATCTCAGGATGTAGCAGCAGAGCATGGATTGCAGGTTTATGCTGCGGTTCTAGTCAAGACTGGCAGTATTCCCAAGACTTCCAGTGGTAAGATTCAGCGTCATGCTTGTAAAAATGCATTTCTCAACGGAACTTTGAACGTGTTGCAAGATTGGAGTGAAGACCCTTGGCAGAAAGCGAATTTTCGGCATTTACAGACTGATGTCGAATCATTATTGGGGAAAGTACAAGCTGGTAAATAGCAATTAAACTGAAAATCGGATATATCCAGTGGAGTTTTGTTGATGCAGGTTAACAACACAATACAAGAAAAGTTTCTCAACGATTCAAGTAAAAAGCAGAAAATATAAAACTAAGGAGATTTAAACAATGGAAATTCAAACTACTCAATTCACCCAAGAAATGCCTGCGCTTTCTGATGATAACAATGTCAAGGAAAGTGTAGAGAAGAATCTACCAACCACAGCAGAAATACAAGCATGGGTTACTTCTTATTTAGCAGAATTGTTGGAAATTGAGGCTTCGGAGGTAGATGTGACCATTCCCTTTAACCGTTATGGTCTAGATTCCTCTGCCGCAGTGGGTATGACTGGTGATTTGGAAGAGTGGTTGGAATTTGAACTCGATCCAACCCTAATATATGATTACCCTACGATAGAAGCTCTGACGCAACATATCACTGAAGAATTAAAGCAAGGGCTTTGAGGCATATATCGGAATCCTGTTTGATTTTTGAAAATACTTCGATCTATATCCCTTGTAAAATAAGTTTTTGAATCTGAGTATGCCTTCAAAATCTAAATTGGAGTACTATATTTGCAACATAAACCAAATAATAAACTTTTTTCGGAGAAACTTATGATAACCACAGACAAAATAAATCTGGAAAACAAGTCTTCGATATCGACAGCAAAGCCGATAAGACACGCTCAAGTTATCCAAAAGACTTATCAGAATAATATTGATTCTGACTACACCGAGAAACTCAGAGACTTAGGAAAAGAGTTTAAATATGGTAACAACCGGAATTATTATTGGGGAGATAAAGAGCTTTCTATACTTTATGGAACGCCTTTATACAATGCTGCTTCACCCAAGCAAAAGTTAGCCCTCAATCATCTTTATTGGGTAGGTAATTACAATAGTATTGCAGCTAGTGAAGCGAGTACCAGTATTTATAACCTGGTGACAGCGGGGGTTTTTCGTAAAGTTGGCGGTTATGAAACGTTGTGCAACGAACTTGAATTTGAAACCGAACAGGAAAGCGACCATATTCGTACTTTTCAAAGAATCGGTTACAAATCAAAAATGGGGATTCTTGGTAAAACGATACTGGGAAATTCCCTTCACGATACAAAGGAGAATAATAAATGGCTCTTCGTTTTACCTCAATCTGTTCGAGAGTTCTTTGTTTCTAGTAGGAAAACTGCTCCCTTTTCCGTTTACACCGATAACACTTTAAAAGTAATTGCCAAGAAT
>JBCBQE010000762.1:0-3686 GCA_039820385.1 Cyanobacteria bacterium J06635_10 | reverse complement strand
CCAGTTTTTCTTATCAAACTTCAGGAAAATCAAGTCCATTGGTTAATCCAGAATCAGTAATATCTGATACATTACCCCAGGCATCTCAAAATATTGCGCCCATTCCTGGAACAACTGCCACTTCATCAGCAGCGCTAAATAGTCAAGAGTTGCCATTAGGAATTTTTTCTTCTAAACAATTTCTAATGGGTGCTCGTCAATATCCACAAGCAAATTTGGAACCATCTATTTCTTCTGATATAGCCCAAGCGGATATTGATTTCGGTAATTCAAACGGTGGCGGTAAGAACTATATTGGTGTTGCAGGAAATATCGGTTTGAATGGTGAGTCTGCTTTAGGCGATGGCAATTTCATGGTTATTGGAAAAGTGGGGCTAACAGATATTCTATCGGTACGCCCCTCTGCGGTACTTGGGGATGAAACCGTGATTTTGCTGCCCGTAACCTATGACTTTTCTTTGGATACTTCAGATCCTTTCCGCGATGCATTACCTTTTAGCCCCTATGTTGGAGCTGGTTTAGCTTTAGACACCGGCGATGATTCAGAACTGAGTTTCTTAGTTTCTGGTGGGGTAGATGTACCTTTAACTAACAAATTAACTGCTACGGCGGCTGTTAATGCAGCATTTTTCGACGAAACAGATATTGGCCTTTCTGTCGGAGTTGGTTATAACTTCAATGGATTTTAAGGTACTTACCCACGAATAAAATCTCCCGTCGTCGTTGTCGCCAAACTTAAGGCGATACTGCCTACCTCTCTAGGGCGGGCGATCGGTTGTAAGACGACGGGACTTTAATCCTTATCTTCTAGCAGGAAATCGAGTAGCTTAGCTAATATACTCCCACCTTGACACTCTCCCACCGGTCAGATGGGAGATTCTTTTAAGCATAGGCAGCTTCCGCTTAAAATATCCTCTCATGACTGCCGGCTAACCCGGATACCCCCGTGATATCTCCTTACAACTCGTTGGTAAGCCACACCCTTACGGGTGAACGAGATTTGGGCGTATACTAACTCCTGCGTCCCGACCTTCGGTTTTAATGTCTTATACTGACAACAGTCATTGTACCAAAGCGCGAGGGCATGAATGCCCTACCTCGTCCTACATCTCCCACCAAGGAACGACGGGAGTTTTGGACTTCAACCATTTTTATAAAAATAATAGTGCATTCAAACAAAAGTTTAAACGCACTATCAACTTTATTGACTTGATTATGGGAATTAATCTGACAAGACATTAATAAAACCTTGTTCAAATTAAATAACGGAGAGAGAGGGATTCGAACCCTCGATGGGATCTAAACCCCATAACTCCTTAGCAGGGAGCCGCTTTCAACCACTCAGCCATCTCTCCTAATCCAACAGGTTTATATAGTAGCAGATGACAAAGAGCAAGTCAATATCTAAATTAAAAAATTGCATACACACCAGGATAAAACTTTATATCCTAGTGCGGTTATGTTCTTTTATACCTAAGACACTTGCGCTCGCAGCCAAGCGAAGGGTATAATCGCAATTTTTTTCCATTGTGGTACGTAGGCGCGTTGACTGAACACGTCATAGTCATTGCGCTCAATAACGCTCAAAATGCGACTGTAGTGCATTAAAGCCGCCCACACTGGCAAACGAGCATCGGGAGATAGGTAACTAATACCTTTCTCTGCTTGGGCATAAAATTGTCGCGCTCGTTGAATTTGATATTTCATTATCGAACGCCAGCGGTTATCAACTACTCCTTTAAATAAATCTTTTTCGGTGTAGTTGAATCGCGCCAAATCTTCAGTGGGAATATAAATTCGCCCTCGTTGGGCATCTTCACCAACATCACGAAGAATGTTGGTTAGTTGACAGGCTATTCCCAAAGCTACTGCTTCATTTATCGGAATATACGGCTGTTTATAATGGTTCCAAGGAGCAGTATTTTGCTCCGAGTCTACTCCCATTACTGCCGTTGACATTAAACCGACAGTACTGGCTACGCGGTAACAGTAAAGATACAAATCGTCAAAAGTGTCGTAACTACTGCGGTACAAATCCATATGCTGTCCGGAAATCATATCCCGAAAGGGTTGAATATCAATTGGATAGCGCAAGAGGGCATCCGCAAGGGCTACGTCAACATTTTCTTGGGGTTGTTGAGCAAAGATTGATTCGAGCTGCTTTTCCCATAAATCTAGGGTTTCGGGATTAGTCATAGCAGCTGCGGGACCGTCCACCAATTCATCAGTACGACGACACCAGGCGTAAATAGCCCAAATTGCCCGTCGTTTTTGGGGATTCATCAACAAAGTGCCCAAATAAAAAGTTTTGGAATGCTTTGCCGTGATTTTCTGACAAATTTGGTAGGACTCATCCACAGAGACCGACGTTTTCATGCATGGGGGGGATTCAGGCAGTTGCAGCATTCGTTGCAGGCTGGATGGAAGGCATTTGCACGCTGGAAGAATTTTTTACTGAAAATGATTTATTAACACCGCGAGCTGTTAGTTTACCAGAAAGTACTGCTCCTTCCATACTTCCTAAAAATGGTTGCATGGTGTAGCTTCCACTCAAGAAAAAATTCGAGATGGGGGTCTCTTGTGAAGGACGGTATTCCTGACGACCTGGAATCGCTTGGTAAACCGAACGGGGTGTTTTCACCACATGATGTTTCAGTAAATTTGCTGGATTTTCCGAGCCGAAGTGCTGAGGAAAAAGTTTAGACAATTCGGCTAGAGTTGCTTGCAATATTTCCGCATCGGATTTATTTATCCAATCTTGAGCTGGTGCAAGAACTAATTCCAGCATAGAACGGTTTGGGTCACTATATTCGCGACAAGTATTGCTCATATCAGCATAAACGCTGAGCAATGGCGATCGCGAAAATAATAATTGGTCAATATCTGTAAGTTTACGGTCGAACCATAATTGTATGTTAATTACCGGTACTCCTTCTAATCCGTCCAACTTTTGGAAATATTCTATATTATTCCAAGCTTCTGGTAGCATCACTTTCATGACATCAACCGGCATTGCCGAAACATAAGCATCGGCAGTTTCAATATAATCTTCTGCTCCATTCAACCCACGCATCAAAAATCCTTTGACGCTACCGTCTGGGTTAAGCAAAATTTCTTTCAAAGGCGCGTTTAACTTGACTTCTCCGCCACCATCCGAGATGTAATCTACCAGCGGTTGACAAAGACGCTCTGTAGGAGAACCATCCAAAAAAGCCATCTTCGAGCCATCTTTTTGCTTCAGAAAGCGATTGAGAGCAGTCAACAGTACTACAGCTGATATTTCGTCGGGATTAATAAAATTTAACGATTTTGAAGCAGCAATAAAAATATCTTGCTGTACTTCGTCACTTACTCCCTGAAGCTTAAGCCATTCAGAAAAAGTATATTTATCTGTCTCCTCAACATATTTTTGACCCCGGAGCATAGCCGGAACTAATCCTTTTGCTAATTCAATTTTTTCGCCCCAGGTCAACATATCGTTATTTCTAAGAATTGCCACAATGCCGTTGAGCGGTGCTGGCAAATTCGGAAAATCAAAACGGCTGTAAGTACCGGGTTTTTCCGGTTGATTGAAGATCATCGTGTGCTTTTTCCACTGCAAACGATCTTCAATACCGAGTTCTTTGAGTAACTGCAACATATTGGGATACGCCCCAAAAAATACGTGCAGCCCAGTTTCATACCAG
>JBCBQE010000761.1:0-3695 GCA_039820385.1 Cyanobacteria bacterium J06635_10 | reverse complement strand
ATTTTTCCGACTGAACTACTTAGCAGTTGAGAAAAATTATAACTTGTATGTAGTAGCGCTTTAGCGAAGACAGCGCTACTACGAGCCTAATACAGCTATTTTACATTTCGCTTACTAAGTGAGATTTTTTCTTGCCTACTTACTTAAGTAGTCGCACAAAAGTTTTGCTATCTGTATAAAGTTGTGTAAACATTACTTTCGTGTCTCCTAAAGTACTCATAGGGGTACTATCTAAATCCTGATGACTTGAAATATAATAATAAATATATCGTAAACATTTCTTGTACCAAATTATTTAACTTGGAGTTGGTTTTTGTCCAAAGTCCAATAGTTATAGTGAGTCAAAAAATACCTTTATCCAAAGTCTAATGATTATTATCTTTATAAGCCGTTGTTCATTTAAACTGTGATATCAGAATTTCTGAAAGCTTTTTAAAGTAGGAAACTTAGCCATTGGCGAATACCAATTTAAATGCGTTTTAGCTTACCTGATTTCTGAGAGCCTTTGAGAACAAGGATTTTAATCATTAGCAAATCCCAATTAAAATGCGTTTTAGCTTATGAACTTAGAGCAAATCGAAGATATTCTCAATCGCCAACTGCTTGACAGCGAAAATCGCTGTCTCAATTCCACTGAAGTTATAGTGCTGCGAGGGATCTGGCAAAATCAAACCTATAATGAAATTGCCCAACAAGAAGGTTATAGCACTAGCTATTTTGCCAATGTTGTTGCCCCAGAGTTGTGCCGACGACTCTCTAATATCACAGGAAGACGAGTGACGAAGAAAAACTGTCGGGCTATACTACAATCTTATTTTTCAGCACAAACCACATCAGAGACAAACTTATCAACGCAGCCCTTAGGTAACTTATCTCCTGGGATTTTACTCCATAATCCTCCTGATTATCCCTGTGGGGCAGTACCTCTCAATTCTCCATTTTACCTGAAACAACCCTCCCTTGAAGCGCAAATTGTTGAAGAAATAAAAAAACCTGGTGCTTTAGTGCGGATAAAAGCCCCTCAAGAAATGGGGAAAACTTCTTTATTGTTGAGAATTTTAGAGAATTGTCAACAAAATTTAGGTTACCAAACTGTTAGTTTAAACTTACAAAAAGTTGACCAAAGTATCTTAGGGAATCTCAATTCTTTTTTGCGTTGGTTATGTGTTAATTGCGCTAGAAAACTGGGACTTCAACCAAACTTAGATGAGTATTGGGATGAAGATATTGGTAGTAAAATGAGTTGGACAATTTATTTTGAGGAGTATATTTTAGAGGAAATAGATAGTCCTATTGTCATTGCCTTGGATGAAGTTAACCAGGTTTTTGAACATTCTCAAGTGGCTAAGGATTTTTTACCGCTATTGCGTTCTTGTTATGAAGATGCTAAACGACTTCCTATCTGGCAAAAGCTTCGCTTAATAGTAGTTCATTCTACTGAAATTTATGTTTCTCTTCACCTAGAACAATCTCCTTTTAATATTGGTTTACCCATTGAGTTAAATGGTTTTAGTCAACAGCAGGTACAGCAGTTGGCTAAAAAATATCAGTTAACTGGGAAAGATAGAGAAGAAATCAAACAATTAAGGGAATTAGTTGGGGGACATCCGGCTTTAATTCATTTGGCACTTTATCACATCAGTCAAGAAAAAATCACCATTCAGGAATTATTAGCAACTGCAGCGACGACCACTGGTATTTATGCCCATCACTTGCAGCGTCATTGGGTAATTTTGCAAGAACAACCAGAATTAGCTAGTGCTTTTCAAAATATTTGCCAAACAACTGAACCTGTTTTATTAGACCCAATTATTGCTTATAAGATCCATAGTATGGGGTTAATTCATTTAGAAGGAAATAAAGCTATTGTCAGTTGCCGATTGTATCAGGAATATTTTCAAAGTCAGTGGGAGAAAAATCTTCTCGCTCGTGTATCTTTGACAAATTAAAACGAGGTTTACGGGTTGGTTAGCAATTGATAGTCAAGATGCTGATAGTTTAAGGTGGGTACGTGATAGTGAACCACAGGATATGCAAACTGCCCAGGGAGAAGCACGGTTTAATTTATATGAGGGAAAGGTGGTTATTGAGGAAGAAGAGTTTATGGTGGAGGTGTTAGGTGGAAATGAATTGGTGAATGTTCTTTTAGGTGTTTTGTGGTTACGAATAAAGCGTTTGGTTGTGGATTTTTCAACGAAAAATATCAACGCTAGGATAAAAAAATGAGCAAATTGATAAGGGAGCATATTACTGATAGATAGTTAAAGAGGTGCGTTACATTAACATTAACGCACCCTACGAAAGCAGGCGATCGCACTAAGTATTTTTTGTTAGGTCCTGAATCCTAAAAATCAAAGGTATCTGGATCTTCGAGTTTCTCTTTAAACTTATGGACGTGTTCCTCACTTATAGCATCTGCAATTTTAGGGTTAAGTTCAAATTTCATTTGTTGTACATCCACTTCAAAACCGGCTTGATTCTCTTCTACAAAAAGAATACGGCTACTAGCAAACCATGCCTGTACTTCTAAACGATAAAGCAAAATGTGTGGCTGTGTTTTGTTAGGAAAGCGAACAACACTAATTTCCAATACCTTTTCACGATGAGAATCTGTTCCATGAAAGAAACTTCCAAAATCATTGACACGTGCACCAGTTTCATTGGCAATTTTAGCTAACTTGTCAATAACACCATTTTGGACAAGTTCAGAGTTATCATATATCTTAGGGTTTAATTCAGTGATGACACCTTTGAACCAGGTTTTAAGTTGCTCTACATCTTCAGAATCAGGACTACCGTCAAAATTAAACCAAGCTGAGGAATTCTTTGACCATTTCCTTACGTTTCGGCGATGACTACCATCTATTTGAGTTAAAGCGTCTGCATTGTTAAAAGCTGCGATTACTTCTTCCCATTTGTAAGCTTTTTTTTGCTTTATTTCTTTAATTGCAAAAAAAGATGCGCTAGCTAATTCTTTATCTAAACTTGCTACCCAATCCGCTAATTTTGATTCATCTCCAAATTCAACGGCAAGTTTATTTACAATGAATACTTCACTAAAACCTTCATTAGGTGGTTGGCTTGGTACTAATGCCTTAACTACACTCCTTGCTAGGTCCGCTATTGAAGGAGTGGCTAAATCAATTATACTGTCTTGAATGAATCCGCTAACACTTCTTGGTATTGCCATGAGTGATTATCCTAATTTGATTTTACTTTGGACAAAATTTAATTTTCTATCCTCCGTCTCTACACCCTTAAGACGATTCCCAAACCCAATTTCTCAATTTTTCGAGTTAGCACCAATTTTTCTCTCTCAACTCACCCTATTAAATCCACTTCAAAACCCAAAACCCTTTTAAAACCTAACTTGTAGCCGTTTTAGTACCTTGATTGACACAGGGATTAAAACAAGTCATTAAAAAAGCGATCGCCTTTCTTCAATAACAAAGAAGTGCAATCGCTGCTCTATTCTTACTGATTTAAATCTCAAATCACATGAGGCACGAAACCTCGTTACAGTTTTTGTCCTGTAATTAGATTTTTATGTCCTCAACAGACTTGAATTGCTCTGGTGTCATATCCGCTCGCAGCTAAATAGTAATCACAACCCGAAGCATAGTTGATAGGAAGAAAGATAAGTTTACCAATTCTTTCGCAAAATGAAATTATAATTATAATAATCAATCCTGTCA
>JBCBQE010000760.1:0-3695 GCA_039820385.1 Cyanobacteria bacterium J06635_10 | reverse complement strand
AATAATCAAGTTTTTAATTAAAAAAAGCAAGTATTTTTACTGAAGACACTATAGTAAATTATGCTTCATAATATTTTTAGATTTAGATCAATATAAAAATCAAGTTAGCTCTTTCTTTTTATAAAAATGACCATTAGTCAAGAGAAAGATTTGATAAGTATCGAGCAAGATGATTTACTGCATCGGATCGCAAATTGTATTTGTCACTCCTTAGAATTAAAAGAAACTTTTACTGCAATAGTTGCTGAAGTACGCTCATTTCTTACTACTGATAGAGTCATGATTTATCAGTTTCATTCCGATAATAGCGGTCAAGTTGTTGCTGAGTCAATTAATGATGATAGATTGCCATCTTTATTAGGACTAAATTTTCCAGCTGATGATATTCCAACTCATGCTCGGGAGATGTTTATTAAATCCCGGGTACGCTCTATTGTAAATGTAGAAACGGGAGAGATTGGTAAAAGTCCGTTATATCAGAAGCAAACCGGAAAAATTATTTCAGAAGATATTTCTTACCGCCCTTTAGATCCCTGTCATGGGGAATACTTAACGGCAATGGGTGTAAAGTCTTCTTTGGCAATACCTATTTTTTATAAAGAGCAACTTTGGGGGTTATTAGTAGCTCACCATTCGCGATCGTACTCTGTTTCACAGCAACAGTTAAAAGTTGTGCAAATGGTTGTAGATCAATTATCAGTGGCTATTGCTCAAAATATTCTTCTCACTCAAGCCCGCAAACAAGCTAAACGAGAAGCGATTATTAGTAGTATTGGCACCTTACTGCATTCACTCAAAGATATTCCATTGCAAGGGGCTTTAGAAAAAGCTGTTGCAGCCTTTGAGGGTTGTGGAGGTAGGCTTTGTATTCTAAATCGAACTTTTAATTGTGGGGGATCTTCTTCTCAAAATTTCGATCGCCGCTTAGAAACTGACAGTAACTCTATAGAAGTTTATGCTTATGGTTTGCAACCAGTAACACCAGATTTAGCGAAATATTCCTTGATGGAGGAATACAGCGTTTGGGAGGAATATTATAAGTCTGGTAATTATCATGTTTGGGGAATTTCTGATATCCATCAAATCCCTGAATTACAAAATCTGCAAACTGCTTTTCAAACAACCGGAATTCGTAGCATTTTAATGATTCCTTTGGAATATCATCAGCAATTGCTCGGTTATTTGAGTATTTTTCGTGAAGAAATAGATACAGAAACCCTCTGGGCTGGAAAGTTTGATGGCGATAAAAGGCAGATTTACCCCCGAAAATCATTTGAAGTATGGCGAGAGTCTAAAACTGCACAGGCTCGTGAATGGACAAAGGAAGATATAAAATTAGCAGAGGATTTGGGTAAACAATTTGCTACGGCGATTCACCAATATGGTTTATACCAACAAGTAAAAAGTTTCAATACTAATTTAGAAAGCCGAGTCAAAGAGCGTACAGAGGAATTACAACAAGCAGCTAAGGAACGACAAATCCTGTTTGAAGTAGTTACCAAAATTCGAGAATCTCTAGATTTAGATGTTATTTTTAAAACTACAACTCAACAAGTATGTCAATGGTTGGCAACTGATAGAGTAGCAGTATATCGTTTTAATGATGATTGGAGTGGTGAGTTTATTGCTGAGTTTGTCGATGAAGGCTGGGTAAAGTTAGTAGATTCAGATTTTAAAGTTTGGCAAGATACTTATTTACAAGAAACTGAAGGTGGGCGGTATCGCTTCCATGAAAGCATTGCAGTGGATGACATATATCAAGCTGGTTACGCTGATTGTCATCTAGAACTTTTAGAAAAAATTCAAGCAAAGGCATATGCCATAGCACCAATTTTTAGAGGCGAAAAACTTTGGGGTTTACTTGCAGCTTATCAAAATTCTGCACTCCGACAATGGCAAGAATCGGAAATAAAATTCTTGTGCCAAACCGCGACTCAATTTGGCATAGCACTCCAACAAGCAGAATTATTCAAGCAAACAAAACAGCAAGCTAGTAGTTTACAACAAGCAACTGAACAACAACAGTTATTGTTTGAATTAGTAGTTGAGATGCGGAAATCTCTAGACTTAGATACTATTTTTCAAATCACAACTAAAAAACTTCGTCGTATTCTCAATGCTGATAGAGTAGGCGTATATCAATTTATTCCTGGTTCAGAATTTAATGAGGGTGAATTTATTGCAGAGAATGTACTACCTGGCTTTCCTTCTGCTTTAGCTGCTAAAATTCGCGATCGATGTTTTGGAGAAGATTATGCTGAGAAATATCGTCACGGAAGAGTCACTACAGTAGATGATATTTATAATGCTGGCTTAAGCGAATGTCATATTGCCATTTTAGAACCTTTTGCGGTCAAAGCCAAAATAGTTACACCCGTGATGAATGGCGATCGACTTTGGGGTTTATTATGTATTCATCAATGTGCCCAACCTCGTAACTGGAAAGCTTCAGAAATTCAATTTACAACTCAGGTAGCGATTCAACTTTCTGCAGCATTACAACAAGCTGATTTGCTTGCTCAAAGTAAACTGCAAAATGAACAAATTGGACAAACCTTGAATAATTTAAAAAAAGCTCAAACACAATTGGTTCAAAGCGAGAAAATGTCCTCTTTAGGACAATTGGTTGCAGGAATAGCACATGAAATTAATAACCCTGTTAACTTCATTTATGGTAATATTAATCATATTCATCAATATGCAGAAGATTTACTAGGTATCTTAGAACTTTATCAACAAAAATCTCTCGAAGAAGATCCTGAAATAATTGAACGTGCAGAAGAAATTGATTTAGAATTTTTAGTTGATGATTTACCAAAGATGCTATCTTCTATGAAAATAGGAGCATCCCGTATTCGTGAAATTGTTTTATCTTTACGCAATTTTTCTCGACTCGACGAAGCAGATTTAAAACTTGTTGATATTCACGAAGGTATTAATAGTACATTATTAATTTTACAATACCGTTTAAAAGCAAAACCAGATAGTCCAGGTATTAAAGTAATTAAAGAGTACGGCAATTTACCCAAAGTAGAGTGTTATGCCGGACAAATAAATCAAGTATTAATGAATCTTTTAAGCAATGCAATTGATGCATCTGAAGAAAAATTTCGTCATAATTATTCACAGGTAGAACTTGACAATAATCAATCTACAATTCCTCAAATTAGGATTTGCACTCAAACTACTGAGGATAATAAAGGAATTATAATTAATATCTCCGATAACGGATTAGGAATAAATGAAAAAGTTATCAAACGAATGTTCGATCCATTTTTTACAACTAAACCAATAGGTAAAGGTACTGGTTTGGGATTATCAATTAGTTATCAAATAGTAGTTGATAAACACGGTGGTACCTTGAAATGTAATTCTCAACCCGGTAAAGGTACAGAATTCTTAATGGAAATTCCTCTGAGGCAAAGTAGATGAGGAAAAAAGTTAGGAGTTAGAAGTTAGGAGTTATGAATTTAAAGCTTTTACCTTTTATCTATTACTTCTTACCCCTTACCTCTTACCTCTTACTTATTACTCCATTCGTAATTTCTAACTTCTCAACTGTACCGGCATTGCTAAATAAATCATTTTCACTCCTCCAACGGGAGAAAAAATCACAGGGGCTAAGTTGTTGTTTAATTGCATTTTAATTTCTACCGATGCTAATGCTTTTAAACCTTCCATCAAATATTTAATAT
>JBCBQE010000759.1:0-3702 GCA_039820385.1 Cyanobacteria bacterium J06635_10 | reverse complement strand
CAGTATTGGTGAAGGTTTAAGTGATATTACTATAAATATTAGCGGTATCAGTAACCCTGAATTCAGTACTTCAATTCAAACCTCCAGCGCTGGCGGATATCAAACTTTGTTATCTCCCGGAGAATATCAAGTAGAATTCATCCGAGCAAATAACACCGTTAAAACCGAGACAGTTAACATCGACGACGAAAACGTCAAACTCGATTTAATGATAGATGGTAAAACCTATCAATTAGATAACGGTATACGGGATGCACACTATAGCCCAGGTAGTAATGACGCAATAGTATTTAATACTTACACCGTCGATTCCCAATTTCAGATAATCGATTACCTAAGTGTGGGTTTATCTAACTTAGGTAATCCATCAAAAGTTTTTCTCTATCAAGATAAAGACAGCGATAAACAACCAGACAGCGACGAAAAAATATTTGAAGTTGACACTAAACTCTCAGGTACCGAAGGTTTTGCCCATATTGGCATTAATCCCACAACGGTAGAAGGTACTTTCTTTGTTGGTGCTTTATATGAAAGTAGTGATAACCAACCCACATGGATTCCGATAGATAATGATTTATCAGCCGATCGATCTTGGATAGCCCAAGGAGCTAGTAAATTAGACTTAGACAGCTTCTCTACCTCCTTAGTAGAGGGTAAAAATTGGCTATTGCGTGCTAGCTCATCAGACAGCCAAACTAGCCCAGTTGAATTACCAACAAATAAATCAGAACCCATCGGTACTAATTTACAAAAAAGCAATAACCTTGAATTAATAGACTTTAGAAACCAAACTGGTACAATCCAAACTGCCGTCGAAGTTACCCGAGATGCAGACTACGACAACATTATCGGTTTCTATATAGTTAACGATGTTAACGGTGGCATCAAAATCAACGACGAAATAATTAACCCCGGCGATTCGAGATATAAACAAGTAGCCTTAGAAAACCGGATAACCAGCCTCGATTTACTACAAACCGAAGACTCTATACAAAGTGACTTCGAGGGAACATTGAGTGGTGGTAGTATATTTGCTCCTTTCATAATTGTAGATGGCTCCCTTAACGAAGCTCTTAACAATAATGCAGAAGTATATTTTGCATACCAGGGTGCAAACAGCGATAATTTTGACCATATCCGTTTATTAGACAACAACAAGTTTGGTTTTGAAGACTTACCAAATGGTGGCGATAATGACTATAATGACCTAATTATTGAGATGAATTTTACTATTTAAAAATATTTAAAACGGTCACCTTATTTATGTCATGGTGTACTAGTATTCGACCACAATAATTCTGAGGAGTGTAGAGACGTAGCAGTGCTACGTCTCCCGACGTTTGAAAGAAAACGAACCCGTCAAAACTAATGGCACAGACTACTAGTACTCCGACACATTAATTTTACTGGGTTCGTAGTTGCGCTTGTGCGCATGAGATGTAGATATAATAGGGCTAAAGCCCAACTACGTACTAATGAATCACCCCTCATAACTTATGTGGTGGAGTACTAGTAGTGCAAAGCATTAATTATGATGGGTTTATTTTTACTCAAAATTCTTTTCTCCCTCTGCTCCCCCTGCTCCCCCGCTCCCCCTGCTTGCCCTAACCCGTCAATTTAAATGAAAAAGAGTACTAGGAGTATTTGTAGTTGATGACGCACAAGGTAGCATTAACGGTATTCTTCCTGACGCACCTGGTTACACACAAGCAGCACTCGAAAAAGCAAAAGTGATTTTTTCTGCTTTGGTCTACAATCTCCGCAAAAAAATGCGATCATATCGAAAATACTCCGAAAACTTCGCTGCCATGCTTGTAACAAGGCTGCCCCATTTTTTAAGGTTCCATCTCGTGGCTAATTCTCCATTGGGGATTTGATGCTCAAAGTCAAAACCGCTTACTGGAATTTGATTCCGGTGCCAACATTCGATTTTACTTGATAGACAACAGTACAACCGATGCAGTACTTTTCTCCGACACCACTACTTTGATTGTAGTTACTCTAGGTGAATCAGAATTTTCTCGCTCGTTGGAATGATGCCAATACTAGTAGCAACTTCAATGATTTAGTCGTAGAGATTCAACCCACAGAAAAAGATTTACCTTTCTCTACAAATCTTCAGAATTCTTCACAACCTGAATTAATTGATTTAACAGGCTTGACACAAACAGTAGTAAATGCTGACTTTTCTGTATTTAGAGAAGGCAAGTAACAACGAAGTTTACTTCTATACAGTTGATAATGTATAAGGCGAAGTTGACGGATTGGCACCTAGCAGCAATACTTATCTGCAAGAGGCTCTCAACAATATAGTTAAAGATGCAGTGACTGGTGAAGTTGTCAAATTTACTACAAATAACCAGGGTATAGAAACTGGAACCGCCAAAATTGAAGCCGGTTCAATTCTCGCTCCTTTAATTATTATTAATGGTAATCTTGACCAACTTACCGATACCAATAACAGCAATAATCCTACAGTTTACTTCCCCTATATTGGAGCAAACACTGATAGAGTAGACCACATTAGATTACTTGCAGACAATACCTTTGGTTTTGAAGATTTACCGAATGGTGGTGAATTAGACTATAACGACTTGATTGTCAAGGTTAATTTTACGGTGTAAATAATCCTTGTTGATTATTTGTTTGTTAATATGGGTAGCTTATTTAAGCTGCCCATATTTAGATTCTGACTAATAGTACTTGAAAAATCTCAAATATTGACAAAAATCATAGAATTAGAGTCGAAAAAACCGCATCTCAATTTTTAACAACGGTTAAACTATTAAATAGATTACCTTTATATAAAAAAACTGTAAAAAAAAATACGCATGTATAAACTATACCCTTGGCAAACATAGGAGTTTTTCACTACTATATTGTTCAGTAATTCCCCGAATAGCATATGTTCCCAAATCTAGGTATTAATAACATTCAGAAGCTACTAGTAAAATTAACCAAATGTCGTCTTTCATTTATTATTAACCAAATAACAACCCGCTCATAAACTTATAGACATACTTTGATTGAAAGCAAATTATCACAGCGGCAACCCGAATGATACAGATACTATGACCGCAGTTTTGCAAATTGGCGATCGCGCAATTAATCTTGATGAAATTATTCCCCTGCTCAAGCAGTACGGAATGTTGCCTCAGTTGCTAAAAGAAATAGTTATTGATAATGCAACAGCTTCTATTTCCCTATCGGAAGAAGAAGTTACAACAGCATACAAACAGTTTTACCAGCAGCAGCAGTTAGGGGATGAAGAGCAATTACAAGCTTGGCTAAAATCCCGTGGTTTAGAGCGCGAACAACTAGATTATCTGGTAACTCGCACTCTTCGCTTAGAAAAATTTAAACAAGACACATGGGGAGCAAAAGTAGAACCATATTTTCTTCAACGCAAAGAAAAATTAGATAAAGTAATTTATTCTCTAATTCGGCTGAATGATATCGCCGTTGCCCAAGAATTATACTTTCGCGTTCAAGAAGATGAGCAGCCTTTTGCAGAACTCGCCCGTGAATATTCTAAAGGGCCAGAAGCACAGACTGGTGGTTTAATTGGTCCGGTAGAATTGGGAGTTCCCCATCCGGTTTTAGCAAAAATGTTGCTTAAATCTCAACCAGGGCAAGTTTTACCGCCAACCCGTTTAGGAGATTGGATTTTAATTGTCCGCTTGGAAAAATTTATTCAAGCGC
>JBCBQE010000758.1:0-3708 GCA_039820385.1 Cyanobacteria bacterium J06635_10 | reverse complement strand
ATTGATAAAAACCCGATATTATATGACTTGGATTTGTATAAAATGGTGAAAAATGTCATATTTGGGGTTGATGAAACGTAAACTTCCTTTGGATAACTTGTAAAAAGAGATTTCGTTTAAAACCGGGGAAAGTAACGACTCATTTCAAGCTTAAGGATTTTTAGTATTTACTTTCCCTCTTTGAGCGATAAGCCTCCGGCATGCGCGAAGCGATCGCCATTAGAAAATTATTCTTTGGTGCATGAGGCAATAAGTCTTATTAGCAGGTTAAAAATTTCTGAATGCGATGGAAGTGATAGCCAAACAGAAACTCCAGGAAGGAGAATCAGGACTTACGTAAGTGTCACAAAACTCGGGTGGTGCGTGACACTAAAAGCCTTATTATTACGTTTAAATTTTAAGCAAGTGTCACGTGCCCCTACAAAGAAAATATGCCAGTTGCGTAAGTCCTAAGAATATCGAAATTGTTGGTAAATGGCACAAAATAGGCACAAATAATTACACTGATAGTACTCCCTTACGCTTGCCGATCTAATAAACCGATGACCGAACAATCGAAACGAATTTGTATCCTTGGTGGTGGCTTTGGTGGACTTTACACAGCTTTGCGCTTAGTTGAATTGGATTGGGAAGAATCCCAGAAGCCAGAAATAGTCCTAGTTGACCAAAACGATCGCTTTTTATTTTCCCCTCTTCTGTACGAACTACTTAGCGGTGAAATGCAAACTTGGGAAATAGCTCCTCCTTACGAAGAACTTTTGCAAAATACTGGCATCCGCTTTTATCAAGGGATGATATCTGGTATTGATACCGACTCTAAACGGGTATGTTTACAAAATGGTCCGGAAATTTCTTACGATCGCTTAGTATTAGCACTAGGTGGGGAAACGCCTATAGACATGGTTGCCGGAGCCACATCTTATGCTTATCCGTTCCGTACTCTTACTGATACATACGCCTTAGAAGAAAGATTGCGAATACTTGAAGAATCTGACAAAGATAAGATTCGAGTGGCAATTGTTGGTGGTGGCTATAGTGGTGTCGAATTAGCCTGCAAATTAGCTGACAGATTCGGAGAAAGAGGACGTTTTCGACTAGTGGAAATGGGTGATGGAATTCTCCGCAACTCTCCAGATTTTAACCGCGATGCTGCAAAAAAAGCCTTAGATGAACGCGGTGTATGGATTGACTTAGAAACAAGAGTAGAATCGATCGCCGCCGATAATATTTCTTTAGAATACAAAGGTGTCGTAGATAATCTTCCCGTAGACTTAGTCATTTGGACAGTAGGTACCCGAGTTACTCCTTTAGTAAAAAATCTTCCCGTCAAACACAACCAACGGGGACAAATTACCACCACACCAACTTTACAAGTATTAGATAACCCCCATATCTTCGCCTTAGGAGACTTAGCAGACACCCTTGATGCAGAAGGAAAACAAGTTCCCGTAACAGCACAAGCAGCTTTTCAACAAGCAGATTATACAGCTTGGAATATTTGGGCAAGTCTGACTAATCGTCCTTTACTTCCCTTCCGCTACCAACACTTAGGTGAATTCATGTCACTGGGAGTAGATAACGCCACTCTTACAGGATTGGGTATGAAAATGGAAGGAACATTTGGAAATGTAGCTCGTCGTCTTGCTTATCTTTATCGTCTCCCAACTTTAGAACATAAACTAAAAGTTGGTTTTAATTGGCTAAGCCGTCCTATTATTGAAGCACTGTCTTAAATATTGGGAGATTGGGAGAGGGGGAGACAAAGGGATGAGAAAAAACCCCAGCATCTACAATAAAAAACTCTTAACTCCTAATTCCTAACTCCTAACTCCTAACTATTGAATCCAAAATCTAAAATCCAAAATCATTAAAGGTTGATGAAACAGCCGAAAGTCATTTTTTTAGATGCCGTAGGAACACTCTTTGGTATTAAAGGTAGTGTTGGTGAAGTTTATAGTCAAATTGCTGGAGAATTTGGCGTTGAAACCTCCCCAGCGACTTTGAATCAAACCTTTTTTCAAAGTTTTAAAGCTTCGCCACCGCCTGTTTTTCCTAAGGCACAAGAACAAGATATTCCCCAACGCGAGTTTGCATGGTGGCATCGTATTACTCGTACCACCTTTGAACAAGCTGGTGTTTTGCACAAATTCGATGACTTTTCGGCTTTCTTTAGCGAAGTCTATATCCATTTTGGCACGGGTGAGCCTTGGTTTGTTTATCCTGATGTTGAAAAAGCTTTAGATAATTGGCAAAGAAAAGGAATCGAATTAGGGATAATATCTAATTTCGATTCCCGAATTTATTCCGTTTTACAAGCTTTGGAATTAAGAGATTATTTTCGTTCGATTACTATTTCCACTCAATCAGGTGCAGCTAAACCCAATCAAAAAATATTTGCGATCGCTCTTGAAAAACACAACTGTCTTCCAGAAAGCGCATGGCATATTGGCGATAGTGTAAAAGAAGATTATGAAGGAGCTAGAGCCGCAGGGCTTAGAGGTATTTGGTTAAACAGGAATCAATGAACAATGAACAATTATCAATGATCAATTATCAATTTTTAGGGTGTGTTACTTCGGAAGGCAAAGCACTCTACAAGAGCTCATTTTCTCAACAATCGTTAAATGACAATTATCAATGATCAATTATCAATGATCAATTTTTAGGGTGTGTTACCCCGGAAGGCAAAGCACCCTACAATAGCTCATTTTTATCAACAATCATTAAATGATAATTGACAATTGGTAACTGATAATTGATTCGCTTCATCCTCTAACATCCGAATCAGACTTTCATCTCCACTTAGCTTCGCAACTTCCAATCTACGTTGTAAATCGCAGCATAAATTAGCCGAGTGAGTTTCAGCTAACCCATCATAATTAGCTTCATTCCTAGGAAATAAATTCCTGCTCGCAGCAAAGATTGAATTTAACTTTTGACGCTGCTTTAATTTTTCAATTTCTTCTGGATTCCCAGAATAATAAGTAGCGCCGCGATACTTACATTCAACTGCATTGTGATTTACGGCCGTATATCGAGAGCGATGACGCTTCCATTGTGCTCCTCGATATTTTCCACCGACTACCTCAGCTGTTACTTTAACTGAGATCGGAATGTATTCATATTCTATTCCACGATAAGTAAGTTTCATATATTCCTTGCCTCTTTATATCTTCAAACACTAAACAAAGGGAGGCGCGATCGTACGGCTCTTTTTCCTACTTCCGTCTTGATAAGCCAGGTTACTGTCTTTAAAGATGAACGAATGATATTTCTGTATCTATTGTAACGGTTTTTCGTGAAAGTCAGGGAATTATAATAATATTTAAGATTTTCTTTATACTTGTGAAGTAGATTAAGGTTTAGGCGATAAGCGGAAAGGGTATGGTTCGAGCGATCGCTACTCCTTTCCGGGCTTTATGATTACTGGTATTAACCTTTAAATATGGGATGAATTCCCATACCTATTCCAGCCTTTTTCTAACTTCGGCTCTTCCCTCTTCCTTCGTTGTGAGGGGGAATAAGGGGAAAAGTTTTATAAATCGATAAGCGATCGTTTTTATATAAAGATGCGGCGAATTGAGCCGCATGTAGATGATTAAGCGCAGCTTTATGAAGAATTGATATAACAAGCTTTCAGATGATATCGACTTATAAAACTTTTCCCCTTATTCCCCCTCACAACGAAGGAAGAGGGAAGAGCCGAAG
>JBCBQE010000757.1:0-3728 GCA_039820385.1 Cyanobacteria bacterium J06635_10 | reverse complement strand
GAGCGCTATTAATAATCGCTTTAAACTTGATTTTTCCTTCAAACCTTTCTAGCTCTAACATCGCTTCTTCTTCCATTTCATAATTCAGAAATAATTGAGATTGTTCCTCCCCTCTAAAATGGTCAACAATTGGACTAACTACAATTGCTTTTGATAATTGATGTGTTAAAATAGGTATAATTATTAATAATAATAAGAATCTCACTGAAATAATAGTTCTTCTTTGAGACTTGCGGAATTTATCCACAACATCTTGTTCGGCATTGGGATCTAATTCGACTTGTAAGCGATTGAACGTATTGAAAATTGACCTCGGTAATAAACCTGTAGTGTTTACCTTACCGGCAGGGCTCGAGCCTGATTGATTATTCGCTAACTCTTCTGCTTTTGCTTGAACTATTTCCGACTCAATTCTTGGTATAATTTTTTCATAACCATAGTCAGGTTCATCAGTCAACTCTTGTGCTAAAGTTGACTCAAGCATAGGTATAGTATATTTACTAACTATTTGATCGATAAATCTTAACTTTTCTAAAATAAATTCAGGACTGAGATATTCAACATCAAACTTCGAGGCTTCTTTTGCGTTTGATTCATTAAGAAAATAACGAGTAGCTTTAAACTCCGTCAACCTCATCCGTACAATTCTTAAAAACTTTTTGAGATCGGACTCAAAATAATCTATGACACTACTGCTGTAACCGAGTATGGAACGGTCTATTTTTTTACCATTAAAATATTCATCTTCTATTGCTTTAATTTGTAATGCGGCCTTATAAGCTTCATCTAAAGAACGCTCCTGGGTTCGTAAATACCAACGATAAACCTCAACTAAATATGAATAAATTTTTTGGCGAACTGAAAAGTTGTTCATTTTCAATAGTCATCCAACTTTTTTTAATGGTTATTAAGCTTACGTTAACGCTGTTCGGTATCTTAACAAAATTATCAGGAGACGGTTTGTGTTAAATCATTCTCTTTGGGTTTTAGGCCCCAGTCGTAGTGGTAAAACTGAACGTTTAGTGGAGCAATTTTGTCTTTGGGTAGAGGATAGCGATCGCAATCAACAAAGATTTTATACTGATAAGCCACAGCAAAAAAATAGCTCTAGCATACCAAAAAGTCTGTATTCTCAACATAATGAACTCGGAGTTTTGGTGTTTGCTGCGAATGGGGATAATCGCCGGGAATTAGCAGATAAAATTGTTACCGCTACTTGGGGGAAATATCCATTGATCGCGAAAACACCTCTAGGTTTTTTTCAAGATGAAGTTATTTTATTTTGGCCCCTTCTGATAGAATCATTGCAATTAAAAGCACAATTTCCAGTGAGATTGCGTCCGGAAACCGAACAGGAATTCGCAACTAAGCAATGGCGATCGCGATTAGATCCAGAAATGTTGCGTAGTATTGGCATGAACGAGTCTCGTTTCGTACGCCGTATTCTTGACTTGCTACAATTAGCAGCTTTGAGTGGAAAACGTTGTCAAGATATTCCTCAAATTTTAACCGGAGTATTATCGCAACAAGATAATTTTACTAATTTAGAACCAGATATGGTTGGTTCTTTATTACTAGATTGGCGAAAATGGTGTTTAGACAAGGGCTTTTTAACCTACGGAATAATTACGGAACTTTACGGACAAAGTTTATTATCGGATGACAATTATCTTTCCCGGCTAAAAAAACGCTATCAAGCAGTTTTAGCGGATGACGTACAGGATTATCCTGCACTAATGCGTCAATTATTCGAGAAAATTCTTGATGGTGGTGTCGGAGCTTTTAGTTATAACCCCGATGGTATAGTGCGTTTGGGATTGGGAGCAGATCCCAATTATATGGAAGGGTTGGCAGAACATTGTCAGATCGAAACCTTAACTCAACCGCCTATTTTATCCTTGTCGGATATGCTTTTACGCCCAATGACGCAATTGGTAATCGAACCCATGACACTTTTGAATTTACCAACTGCGGTGCAGTCAATTGAAACGATTTCCCGCGCTTCATTATTGCAACAAACGGCAAAGACGATAATCGAAACGGTAAAATCTGGGATACTAGAACCAAAAGATATAGCGATAATTGCTCCCGGTTTAGATGCGATCGCCCGTTATTCTTTGATCGAAAAACTTAGCCAAGGAGGGGTTATGGTTGATTCGCTCCAAGATAAACGTCCTTTAATCAGTTCCCCGCTTATCCGTGCTCTACTGACTTTACTAACCTTAGTTTATCCCGGCTTGGGAAGGTTAGTAGATCGTTGTGCGATCGCAGAAATGTTGGTAGTACTAACTCGAAAACCGAATAATAAGAATTATATAGATCCAGTACGCGCTGGATTAATTGCCGATTATTGTTTTAAACCCCATCCAGACAATCCCAATTTACTAAACGTCGATTCATTTGAAAGATGGGATAGATTGGGTTACGGTGCCACAACTGCCTATGAAAAGATATTAAAGTGGTTAGAGCAACAACGCTCGAATTACGAAAAACGTTTAATTCCCACTCCCGTTTCCTTTTTGTATAATGCAATTGAATACTTCATGAATGACGTTGGTTATTCTAACTACGAACAACTGGCAATCCTGCGGCAATTACTGGAAACCGCTCAACATTACTGGGAAATTAATACTAGATTAAGACAGTTTTCTTCTAAGGAAATTTCTCATGATTCCTCGCAGTATTTGGTAGAGGAGCAGGGAAGGGAAGAGCTTGAAAGTCCTAAAACAAAAACCATTGCCGAATTTATCAGATTACTGCGACAGGGAACTGTAACCGCTAGTCCTTATCCCATACGTCCCATGGGAGCCTTAGCGAACTCTGTAACATTAGCGACAATATTTCAATATCGTTCCTTACGTCATTCCCATCGCTGGCATTTTTGGTTAGATGTAGGATCGCCATTGTGGACAAAGGGAGGTGCTGCAACCTTATTTGGTTCGATGTTCTTTCTACAACAAAGACTTGGTCAACCTTGGAGTGCACAAGATGAACAATTAGCATCAATTGAGCGACTGTCTCGGATTATAGCCGATTTATTAGCACGGGTATCCGACAAAATTTATTTGTGTCACAGCGAGTTAGCAGTAAATGGGCAAGAGCAACTTGGTTCGTTGTTACCTTTGGTGAATGCTTGTGTGGGGGTAGAAAGTGATGAGTTAAGAGTTAGGAGTTAGGAGTTATCAATTATCAGCTATCAGTTAAGTAGGTTGGCGTTGAAAATAGTAATTACGATAAGGCAATAGGAAATAGGAGTAAGGATTTGAGGGTAATTTACCCAAGCTTATTAGCTTCGGTTTATTTGTGCTGACTTACTTATCAGGAGTCAGTCACGGTATTGTCACGTTATTTAGATTAAAGTGATATACAAGGTTGAGAAAATACAGCATATTTCATCTATATGAGGTACGCCTACAACCCCTCCCCAACCCTCCCCGCAAGCGGGGAGGGTGCCCCGGAGAGGGGCGGGTGGGGTGTACATCCGCTTAACTTGCAATACGCTGTATTAAGCAAAATGGCGGATTAAAAAGTAAATAAAAGACTTAACACAATTAGATTCCCTTAAACTCACTTTTCTAGAGTTTTTTCTCAATTACATTGTTTTGATAATTAATATCTAAACACTGATTGATTCCGCAAGAATTACAAACTTTTTTGATTAAACATCTTCCAAGTAAATCTATTTTTTTCAGATTTTAAATATTAGATGAGATCGTATAGAAAAATAA
>JBCBQE010000756.1:0-3731 GCA_039820385.1 Cyanobacteria bacterium J06635_10 | reverse complement strand
AAGCATCAGATAGGGGTGCCCTTAAGGGCGGGGTAAGGTTTCCCAAAATGTATTGAACTCACTCAACCTACATTCTACTAACCCAACCTAAATTCTAAATTCTAAATTCTAAATTCTTACCTCTTACTTTTCTTCCTCTTCCCTTTTTGAAAACTCTGACTATTCGGCTTATTACTAAACTCTTTTTTAGGAAATAATTTCTCTTCTAAGTGTTCGTAACTACCTTCAAAATCGCAATTCCCATACAAAGGACATTCTTTACAATAAACTTTATCGGTATAACGTTCTAAATTCTCGCGATTGAAAAAATAAGGTTTATGACTAAAGGTACTCGCCACCCATTGCCATGACATGTTGTTACTTGCTGGATCCCCATCTAACAAATGCTCTAAAAACCATTTTGCGCCAGCTTGCCACCGTATGCGTCGCCAATGCACTATATAAGCTGCCATCCACATCCGCATATGATTGTGTAAATAACCAGTTTCGCGCAATTCTTTACCGAAGCGATCGATACAAACTAATCCCGTAGTACCTTGTTCGATATCTTCGGGTAATTCTGGCGCATATTCGGCAACGCTATAACCTGTTTTATATTCTTCTCTATCTTCCCAAATACCGTTTCCTAATTTTACATACAATCTTTGCCAATAATCACGCCAACCGAATTCGTTAATTAACTTTGTTGCATCGTCATCATTCCTAACTTTATTTAAAGCATAGTCTCGTACTTCTGACAAACTGAGTACGCCGTAACGTAAGTAAGGAGAGAGTCGCGTTACTTTTCCATTTAAAAAGTTGCGTGTTTTGGCGTAAATTTTAGGATCTACTTTTTGTAAGGCTTTTTTGGCAGCTTTATATCCACCTCGGGTTTCGCTGATGTTGTCGTCTCGTTTTGCAGCGGCAGGAAATTCTTCTTGGAGATAAGCTATCAATTCTTCACGGTTGTCAAATTCGCGGCGCATTTCGTTATTCATAAAATTTGGGAATTGGGAATTTGTAATTGGTAATAGGTAATTAGTAATTGAGCGTTAACCATTATCCTTGCCCTCTCCTTATTCAGGTGAGGATAAGCTTGGGTGTATTCCACATAGTCGAAGTGAAGCAGGTTAATTTACTCAAATTTTAGATGTAATTATTGAGACATCATTTGATGAATTTAAAATATAAAAATCAAATTAAAATTATTTTGCTTTTAGTTTTTACCACATCTACGCTCTATTTTCTACTAGCTCGTTTAGGATTTATTTTTCCTATATCAGATATTCCGGAAATATTCTGTATCAAAGGTTGTGCGTCACTACAAACTATACACTCTCCTATTCCTGGAAATGAGTTATTAAATTACAACCAAACAGTTGAGGAATTAATTGGGGAAAGTATAGATAAAGATAAGACTTCTATTCTAATCGAAAAATCAAAGCATCGAATCACCCTTTACTATAATAAAAAACCAATCAAATCTTACCCAGTAGTTTTTGGCAGCAGCCCTACAGGAGACAAATTTCAAGAAGGAGACAGACGCACTCCGGAAGGTATTCATCGTATTAAAGATTTATATCCTCATCCTTCATGGTCGAAATTTATATGGTTAAATTATCCCAATGCTGCATCTTGGAGAAAGCATCTTCAAGCTAAAAGCCAAGGTAAAATCTCTTGGTTTAATTCCATTGGTGGTGAAGTTGGTATTCATGGGGTACCCGAAGGAAGTGATGGAATGATAGATAAACAACAAAATTGGACTTTGGGTTGTCCCTCATTAAAGAATAAAGATGTAGATGAATTATATAAACTTGTAAAAGTAGGTACATTAGTAGAAGTTATTCCTTAAGGCTAACATTTGGGTAATAATACCCTTGTCAAGAGTTACCTTAAAAGTTTTTTTAAAGAAAAAACTTTTAAGGGTACCTGTCAATCCCATACCCTATGCTAATTGCTTAATTCCCATTTATCATGAGTCTTTGTATAAATCCCCATTGTTCAAAACCCCAAAATCCTGACAATATCCTGTTTTGTCAAAGCTGTGGTTCGGAATTGCTACTGCAAGGAGGTTATAAGGTAGTAAAATATTTGGGAGGTGGAGGTTTTGGTAAGACTTATGAAATTAGGGAACGCGATAACAACCTGAAAGTCCTCAAAGTTCTTCATAATAGTTTTCCTAAGGCAATTGAATTGTTTCAACGGGAAGCAGAAGTTTTATCTCAGTTAAATTATCCCGGAATTCCTCACGTTGAAGCTGACGGTTATTTTGTTTATCATCCCCGCAACAGTCATGAAGCTTTGCACTGTTTGGTAATGGAGAAAATCGAGGGGATGGATTTGTATGAGTATATGAAACAGCGCCAATATCGTCCAATTGATGAAAAAATGGCGATGCAGTGGTTGCAAGAATTGACTGTTATTTTACAACAGGTTCACGATCGCAATTTTTTTCATCGCGATATCAAACCTCCTAATATCATGCTGCGAGTTGATGGTGGTTTAGCACTGGTTGATTTTGGTACAGCGCGAGTAGTTACAGATACTTACTGGCAAGCCCAAGCTCAAGGACAGGTAACGGGGGTAGTTTCCCCTGGATATACGCCACCGGAACAAATTAACGGTCAAGCTATCCAACAATCAGATTTTTTTGCATTAGGACGTACGTTTGTTTATTTACTTACTGCAAAAGATCCAAATCAATTTTATAATCCCCAAACTACTGAGTTAATTTGGCGGCATGCAGTACCGAGAATGTCGTCGCAGTTTGCAGACTTGCTCGACGAGATGATGGCGCATGCGCCTTCTGTGCGCCCTGCAAATACTGAAGAAATTTTACAACGGTTATCGCAGATGAAGCCAATTTCATTTTTACCCACGCTTCAAAGTGCTATACCACTCAATACCAATCAATCTGCTAATTCTACTGTTATTAGTCCACCACAAACTACTGAAGCCGATCCTCCACTTATTCCACCATCAAGTATTAATGCTGGTTTTTTCTACCAATGGATGTTATCGAATATTGTCAGTATCGGTATTGGTTTATTTATACGTAGTATTTTTATTGCAGCGGCAGAATCTATTTTTGGTCAGAATGACGATTATCGCTACGCAATGTTAGCAGGAATTATTACTTTAGTGCCTGTGGAAATTATGCAGTGGTTGGTATTAAAGAGGCGAATCGCGTTTAATTTTTGGTCTTTTATAGAAACTTTGCTTGGTTTTCTCTTAGGTTTATTTATAGGAACTTTTGCAGGGAGAATGTTATTGTATGGTGGCTATAAGGGAGGAGCGTTAGGTGCTGTAATTGGAGCAATAGCAGGTACATCTATCGCTAAATGGTTAATCATACGTCACCAAATGAAAAATTCTTGGGCATGGTTGATACTATATTTAGTAGGTATTTCCATCAGCATCTTTTCAGGAGCTTTTACAGGTTATATTAGCTATTTTGTGTTAGAAAGAGTCTGGGATCTAAAGGATGCTTGGACTGTTAGTTTTGTCATTGCAGTTCTAACAACTAGTATTTTATCTAGTTGTACTAGCGGAATTGGATTATTAAGATTGTTTCGACGAAGAGTTAATTAGATATGAGGAAACAATATTATCTCCAAAGTATTTTGACAAGGTTTCAATTAAAGCTATGGGTATGGGAATACCATTTTGTAAACGTTGTTCGCGGGTAATTGTTTCCAATTCACGATGCAGCAAATGGTACTGGACATTTATTTTTGGCGATCGATATTGCT
>JBCBQE010000755.1:0-3734 GCA_039820385.1 Cyanobacteria bacterium J06635_10 | reverse complement strand
TCACTCCCTCTTTATTCCTATTGCCTTTTGCCTATTGCCTATTGCCTTATCCCAATTACTATTTTCAATGCCAACCTACTTATATTATCCCTGCCGCTTTAGAGATTAAACAACTTAGTTTCAGAATATGTCACGAAGGTGGACAATTCCTAATTCTTTTAAAACACCATTCGATGAAAAATTTTACTCTTAAAACAATTAGCATCTGCTTACTATTTCTTCCTCTTGCCTGCACTAGTACTCCTGGAGAAAATCAATCAACGCTGCAATTACAAACCCCTTCAAAACAAGCTTTAAAACGGGTATCAACAAACAATCAATGGACACCCAAAATGGAAGCAGAGTTTCAACAACGTGCAAAAAAAGTAATTGCACAACTAGCTGGGAAGAAATACGGCACCACAGCCTTTGAAAGTGAAAAACGTTCTTATCCTAAAGCAATGATTGATTTTCTTGGGGGAAACCGCGAAAAATCAATTGCTTTTCTACAAGCAGAAGATGCTGACGCTAAAAGTCATGCCCACACTTTAGGAATTGATTTCTATTCCAGTTTTACCCTTAAAGGACAAGTTCGCAAATATTTCTATTTTGGTAAATATCTCGATCCAGCCTATCGCCAGCGAATGAAACAAGCGATGAAACTTCTCACAGAAGAAGATCCCTTAAAACGTCGTTTTCCTAACCGTCGTCAATTTTGGGCAAGATCGAGCGATAATTGTGATACTTGGGTAGATTGTCGCAACACCGATAATTTAAAAGCGATGCGGAATGTTGCTGTATACTTATTCGCTGAAGAAACCGAAAACGAAGCAACGCGAAAGATTTATAAACAACGCATCCGGCGAAATCTCAGTACTTTGTATCAAATCGGACAAGGTGAATGGGATTCGGAAAATTACCTCGGACATACTATTACTGCCTATCTGAATCTTTATGATTTTGCCAAAGACAAAGAAGTCAAATCGAGAGCAAAAGCTGGATTAGATTGGCTCTTTGCTTCCGGTGCATTGAAATATTGGCGGGGTGGATTTGGTGGCCCAAGTAAGCGCGACTACGGCAGAGGTAATTGTGTTTGGTGTTCTTTGGCTAGCCATGAATTAGGATTCTATTTCAACGATTCACCAGTTGAGGATCCTAAACCTTCTCCCGATTTAGTCCACTTAATTACCAGCAGCTATCGCCCTCATCCGGCGATTATCGCTTTGGCAAAAAAGCAGTTTAATAAACCAGTAGAATTGCTTAACTCTAAACCAACTTATGAAAATTGGAAACCAGGTAACGATCTAGCACCGCAATTTCATGAAACATTGTATTTCGGTAATACCTTCCAACTAGGTACTTTGGCTAAAGCTTCTGGTGGTGACTGGAATGGTTTTAAGATGATGGCATTTAATTCCCAACGCGGTGTTGATTATTTTATTGCGGCGACAGGTACTAATCCAAATAAAATATCTACATCCAGTGTTGGTGCTGATAACATCGCACAATACCGCAACTTGGTAATCTTCCTCAACGATAAGCAGGAAGTACCTTTTCAATTCTTTTTACCAAAGTCAGCAAAGATAGAAACTAAAAATAACGTCACCTTTATTCGTTACGAAAAAACATGGTTGGCGCTAACGCCGATAAATTTGAATATTGAAGGAATTAACGCCACAAAAACCTCCAAAATTAGTAAAAGATATCCCAAAGACCAAATTTTAACTGCAACTGGTACGGGAAATAGTTACAGTGGATTTGCTTTAGAAATAGGCGAAAAGCAAAACCTGGTAAATTTTCAGCAGTTTCAGAGTTCGGTACTTGCTAACTCCCGTTTAGATATAAATCAAATCGATAATGGCGTGGTTGAATATCAAGGTATTGTAGGGAAAGTGAAATTACAACATCAACCACGCCATTATCGATTTGATTTATATCTAAACGGGAGTTAGCAAGTACCGAACTCTGAAACTGCTGAAAATTTACCAGGTTTTGCTTTTCGCCTATTTCTAAAGCAAATCCACTGTAACTATTTCCCGTACCAGTTGCAGTTAAAATTTGGTCTTTGGGATATCTTTTACTAATTTTGGAGGTTTTTGTGGCGTTAATTCCTTCAATATTCAAATTTATCGGCGTTAGCGCCAACCATGTTTTTTCGTAACGAATAAAGGTGACGTTATTTTTAGTTTCTATCTTTGCTGACTTTGGTAAAAAGAATTGAAAAGGTACTTCCTGCTTATCGTTGAGGAAGATTACCAAGTTGCGGTATTGTGCGATGTTATCAGCACCAACACTGGATGTAGATATTTTATTTGGATTAGTACCTGTCGCCGCAATAAAATAATCAACACCGCGTTGGGAATTAAATGCCATCATCTTAAAACCATTCCAGTCACCACCAGAAGCTTTAGCCAAAGTACCTAGTTGGAAGGTATTACCGAAATACAATGTTTCATGAAATTGCGGTGCTAGATCGTTACCTGGTTTCCAATTTTCATAAGTTGGTTTAGAGTTAAGCAATTCTACTGGTTTATTAAACTGCTTTTTTGCCAAAGCGATAATCGCCGGATGAGGGCGATAGCTGCTGGTAATTAAGTGGACTAAATCGGGAGAAGGTTTAGGATCCTCAACTGGTGAATCGTTGAAATAGAATCCTAATTCATGGCTAGCCAAAGAACACCAAACACAATTACCTCTGCCGTAGTCGCGCTTACTTGGGCCACCAAATCCACCCCGCCAATATTTCAATGCACCGGAAGCAAAGAGCCAATCTAATCCAGCTTTTGCTCTCGATTTGACTTCTTTGTCTTTGGCAAAATCATAAAGATTCAGATAGGCAGTAATAGTATGTCCGAGGTAATTTTCCGAATCCCATTCACCTTGTCCGATTTGATACAAAGTACTGAGATTTCGCCGGATGCGTTGTTTATAAATCTTTCGCGTTGCTTCGTTTTCGGTTTCTTCAGCGAATAAGTATACAGCAACATTCCGCATCGCTTTTAAATTATCGGTGTTGCGACAATCTACCCAAGTATCACAATTATCGCTCGATCTTGCCCAAAATTGACGACGGTTAGGAAAACGACGTTTTAAGGGATCTTCTTCTGTGAGAAGTTTCATCGCTTGTTTCATTCGCTGGCGATAGGCTGGATCGAGATATTTACCAAAATAGAAATATTTGCGAACTTGTCCTTTAAGGGTAAAACTGGAATAGAAATCAATTCCTAAAGTGTGGGCATGACTTTTAGCGTCAGCATCTTCTGCTTGTAGAAAAGCAATTGATTTTTCGCGGTTTCCCCCAAGAAAATCAATCATTGCTTTAGGATAAGAACGTTTTTCACTTTCAAAGGCTGTGGTGCCGTATTTCTTCCCAGCTAGTTGTGCAATTACTTTTTTTGCACGTTGTTGAAACTCTGCTTCCATTTTGGGTGTCCATTGATTGTTTGTTGATACCCGTTTTAAAGCTTGTTTTGAAGGGGTTTGTAATTGCAGCGTTGATTGATTTTCTCCAGGAGTACTAGTGCAGGCAAGAGGAAGAAATAGTAAGCAGATGCTAATTGTTTTAAGAGTAAAATTTTTCATCGAATGGTGTTTTAAAAGAATTAGGAATTGTCCACCTTCGTGACATATTCTGAAACTAAGTTGTTTAATCTCTAAAGCGGCAGGGATAATATAAGTAGGTTGGCATTGAAAATAGTAATTGGGATAAGGCAATAGGCAATAGGCAAAAGGCAATAGGAATAAAGAGGGAGTGA
>JBCBQE010000754.1:0-3735 GCA_039820385.1 Cyanobacteria bacterium J06635_10 | reverse complement strand
CTTTTGGTATGCAGTCAATCACTTTTTCAGAATCAGCAAAGCGTTCAAAACCTTCTATATACCAACGCTTTTGTCTAATACCAGCGTCTCCAATTCGTAAGCTTGGATAATCTTCTTCATAAATAGGTAATTTTTCGATTATTCGATTAAAATCAGCAAATTTTACACTCGAAAAATCAGCAAATTTTCCAGCATTATCTATGAAAGCAACCTCATGTTCGATGCCAAAATGAAACATTCTTTATTCCTTTGTGAGAAGTTAGTGGTTGTGGTTTAAGTGAGTTGAAATAATGCCAGACGATAAGTATTTCTGAGGAGCGGAATATACTTGAAGAGCAAACGATTTATCAAGGAAAAGCGCCGCAGAAATTTAGCTTCAAGATTTGCAAAAGTCACAATTTCGATCGCCATTAAACCGGAGTTCCAATTCTGAATCTCGCTTATATCTGAAATACTCCAATCAAAATTAGCTGACATATGTTTGATTGAATCGTGATACTGTTGATTCTTCACCATCAGCGGCGATATGGAATCAAACGCAAATTGTGAATCATAAAAATTCTCAATAAGCTTATCAAAGAGTTGTTTAACTTGCTGTTCGCTAAGATACATCAGTACCCCTTCTGCCACGAGCATATAGGGCGGGGTACTTGTTTCTTTTACTCGTTCAATCCAATCATTATCTAATACCGAAGCGGAGATAAACTGACGACGGGAAGTTTCTGCAAAAAACTTTTGTCTTAGATGAATTACGTCAGGTAAATCCAAGTCAAACCAGCGCAGCTTACCATTATCCAATCGCTCAAAACGAGTGTTCAAGCCCGCACCAATTTCTATAACCGTACCTTGAGGATGCTGCTGAAGGAAATTACTTACCCAATTGTCAATTATCATTCCTCTTAAGCAACTACCTATAAGAGAATTATTACTAGTAGAAAATTTCTCAAAATCATAATCCAGTTTTTGAATTATCTCAAGAGACTTAGGATCTGTAACTATAGGTTCAGCTTGTTCTAGTTCTCTAGCTCTTGCTAAAAGGGGAATTAATAATGTTTCTTGAATAGTTCCAAGGTTGATTTGGGTCTTCAAAATGCACCTCTTTACGGTATATTAAGGGTTTTACTGCCTAAATATAAATAAAAATAATTATCAATAATATCATCGCGAACAATTTACATCAAGTATTAAGCATCAGAAATATGGTTTCTGTGCAGCAAATAATATAATCCCCGAAAGGTATTAAAAATTAGGTTTATTCCAGTTATTACTTCCAATTCAGGATTTCTCTATTAATTAGAGTGACTTGCAATTATGTATATATCAAGCAGATATTTTTTTATATAAATTAGCAATAAGCTAAAAAAAATATAATCAGACGGCGAGTTAGTATGTAAAGCAGGAAAGTTAGAGACGTGAGTTATGACAAGTGCTGTTCAATCTCCTTACAGCAGCGAACAAATATCCGCTTGGCTGCGTGGGCTGCTGACTATTGCTTGGGCTGACGGAAACTTTGACGAGCAAGAAAAGCAGTTAATAACTACAATCACCCAGGAAGAATTAGTCCCTGGGATGAGTGTAGAATCATTTGAAGCCATAACGCCAGAAGAATTAGCTGCTGTTTTTGGTAAAGGTACCCCAATAGCAGAAAACTTCTTGCGCACAGCGGTAATGGTAGCCATTGCTGATGGAATCTATTCTCCCAGCGAAGACGAGCTATTGCAGAAGCTGTGTGAAGCTTTGGGAGAACCAAAAAACCTACTGGAATCTCTGCGCCACACTCTAGAAAATCCACAAGCAGAACCCGCTTCAGGGGCTGCTTCACCTCTTACACCTCCTGGGAAACCGCCGATTGAAGCTTTAAATCCTCTACGAGATTGGCTTGACGGTTTGGACGTTCAAGATCCTAAAGTTGCCCGCTTTTTATGCAAAATGATTCCTTCTCAATGTCCTTTTGAGCGGGATGTAAAGTTGTTTGGACGCAAAATTGTACATATTCCTCCCTTGTGCAAACTAAACCCGCTTTACGAACAACTCGTGGGCTTGCGTTTCCGCGCTCTATCATATTTAGCTGATGATTGTAAAGAGGATGTTTCGGAATATATTTAGTTAGTTGATAGTTATTAGTTGTTGGTTGCTAGTTGTAAGTTGTGGAGGTAAATGTTAGGTAAGAGGTTTCATATTTATGGGTGTACTAATTACCTGAGCGATTAACTGATAACATTTGGGAAAGCGATTTATTCGGATTGCTTTCTTGTTCAAAGTACGAAACTCAGTATTGGATCGGACCTGTCTATTATCTTAAACTTTTAATACAACTAGCAACTAACAACGTTCCAACCAACAACTAAGCACTAAAAACTAATTCATGCAATTTATCGATCGAGCAAAAATTGAAGTAGAAGCAGGCAAAGGCGGTGATGGTATTGTTGCTTTTCGCAGAGAAAAGTATGTACCAGCTGGTGGCCCTTCTGGAGGTAATGGAGGGCGCGGTGGTTCGGTAGTTTTAGTCGCTTCAGAAAACCTACAAACCTTACTAGACTTTAAATACAAGCGTCGTTTCGTAGCGCAAAACGGTTCTCGGGGTGGCCCAAAAAATCGTACTGGTGCATCTGGAGATGATTTATTAATTGAAGTTCCGGCAGGCACTGCTGTTTATAACGGCGAAACCGATGAGTTGATTGGGGATTTAACTAAACCCGATCAAACTTTATTGGTTGCAGAAGGCGGTAAAGGTGGATTGGGAAATAAATATTTTTTGAGCAACCGTAACCGCGCTCCGGAACATGCTTTACCGGGGTTAGATGGAGAAATCAAAACATTACGTTTAGAGTTAAAACTGTTAGCAGAAGTAGGAATTATAGGGTTACCAAATGCTGGTAAATCCACTTTAATTTCTACTTTATCAGCAGCACGTCCAAAAATTGCCGACTATCCTTTTACTACTTTGATACCTAACTTAGGAGTAGTTAGAAAGCCTACAGGAGATGGAACTGTTTTTGCTGATATTCCCGGATTAATTGAAGGCGCTTCCCAAGGTGCAGGATTAGGACATGATTTCTTGCGTCACATCGAACGTACCCGCCTATTGCTGCACGTAATTGACGCAACCAGCGAAGATGCTATTGGCGAGTACAAAATGATTATCCAGGAATTAAAAGCATATGGACGGGAGCTATTGGAAAAAACCCAAATAATTGCGCTGAATAAAATTGATGCTGTTGATAAAGAAACGGTGGATTTAGAAGCATTAGCAACCGAATTAAACCATCTTTCCTATGCACCAGTTTTCTTAATTTCGGCAGTGACTGGTGAAGGTTTACAGCCCATGTTGCAGCAAATTTGGGATACTCTTGATGCTTTGAATACTCATGAAGAGGAGGATATTGAAGTACAAGCTTCTACTAAGTAGCTCGGCGTTGAAAATAGTGAGTAGTGAGTAGTGAATAGTGAATAGTGAGTAGTCATAGCCATTTTCAGTTGAATAAAATACAAATTATTAGTCTCACCCAACAAGCACGCTCCCCTTTCCGATACTTTGGAGAGGGCAAGGGGTGAGATGGCCGAAAATTTATTGCACTAAGCGTGAAAACCGCTATATTTACTATAGAACTATCTTTAAAAAGATTTAGTTATTACCCATTACTCCTAATACCAATTCTGTATGAGGCGTGCTGCGAATAGCTCTGTGCCTGGAAGGCTGGAGCTACCTCTACAAAGCCAACCGTTAGGTGGCGG
>JBCBQE010000753.1:0-3738 GCA_039820385.1 Cyanobacteria bacterium J06635_10 | reverse complement strand
AGTTAGGAGTTATAAGTTACTCCCCCCTCTACCCCCTCTACCCCCTCTACCCCCTCTCCCCCCTCTCCCCAATTCCCAATAAATAATTTGTATAAATTTAACGGTAAAAAGATTAACACTTCTCTATGATGAAAAAAACCTCGTAGAAGTAGATAAATTAATCAATGCTTTCTCGTATTAAAGACTTAGCAACAGAATTAGCACCGCGTTTAATTGAAATTCGTCGCCACATTCACTCTCACCCGGAACTCAGTGGTGAAGAGTATCAAACAGCTGCTTTTGTTGCTGGTGTTTTATCTTCTAATGGTATTCATGTTGAGGAAAATGTTGGTAAAACCGGGGTAATTGGGGAACTCCAAGGAAACGGTAGCGATAACCGTATTTTAGCTATTCGTACTGATATGGATGCTTTACCAATTCAAGAACTTGCATCATTAGATTTTGCTTCCCGCAACCAGGGAATTATGCACGCTTGCGGCCATGATGTCCATACTACGGTGGGTTTGGGAACGGCAATGATTTTGTCGAAGTTATCACAAGAGTTATCGGGGAAAGTACGGTTTATATTTCAACCAGCAGAAGAAATCGCTCAAGGTGCAAGCTGGATGGTTACTTCGGGAGCAATGGATAATGTAGATGATATTTTAGGAGTTCACGTCTTCCCTTCCATAACTGCGGGTTGCATTGGCGTACGTTATGGTGCTTTAACCGCAGCAGCAGACGATTTAGAAATTATTATTACTGGGGAATCTGGGCATGGCGCACGCCCTCATGAAGCTATAGATGCTATTTGGATCGCCGCACAAGTCATTACTACACTACAACAAGCAATTAGCCGCACCCAAAATCCCCTACGTCCTGTAGTATTGAGTATAGGAAAAATTAACGGTGGTAGAGCACCCAATGTCATAGCCGATTCAGTGCGTTTGTTAGGAACAGTACGTTCTTTGCATCCAGAAAGCCGCGCAGAATTACCAGAGTGGATTGAAAACATTGTCAAAAACGTTTGCGATACCTACGGTGGGAAATACCAAGTCAACTATCGTCAAGGTGTACCCAGCGTACAAAATGATTTTGCACTCACGCAGATATTACAATCAGCGGCAGAAGAAGCATGGGGTAGTTCCTCCGTTGAAATTTTACCCGAGCCTTCTCTTGGTGCAGAAGATTTTTCCGTATATTTAGAAAAAGCACCTGGTTCGATGTTTCGTTTGGGTGTTGGTTTCAAGGATAGAGAAGTAAATTATCCACTACACCATCCCAAGTTTGAAGTTGACGAAACTGCCATAATTACCGGAGTTGTAACTTTTGCCTACGCTGTTTATAAGTACTGGAATAATACAAGCGATACTACTACAACTTTGAGTCCCGTGGCAGCGACTAGTAATTAATATAGCGGTTTTCGTTTGAGTCGAATACAGTCCAAATCCCTCTCCAAACCTCTCCCCGTACTGATGGGAGAGGCTTTAAGCCGAATGTTAGATTTTCATTTTTGTACTTTATTCAAGTGAAATTCGCTATAGTAAGTCGCCAGTGAGCAGTAAGCAGTTATATCATGTCCAGTTAATTTACCATAACTCCACTCCTATTTAGAGGGGGTGGGGTTCAAAAAATATCAATGCGAACGTGAATTTTTGGTATAAAAAATTGAACAAAATATTATATTTGAATCTCTAATCTTTAACCTAAAAAAAATTCACAACTTCTATCCGGAGTTATGCAATGAAGTGATGAATTTTAGAATAACTAGAGGGACAAAATATTAATGTAGGGTGTTCATTGTCCATCCTACATTTTTTTAGTTAAATGTATTAAATATCTATTTTATACCAACTTAAAATTCAAAATTACTACATTTAAATAGGTTAAATATATAGGGAATTTCAGTTGAGCCCAATACACGAAACTACCCCCATCCCCTCTCCTTACTAAGGAGAGGGGTGCCAGTCGGGTGTAATAAGCGTGAAAACTCCTATAGTAGGTTATATAGCGCTTTAGTGATGAGTTGCAAGGTGAGCCGAATCCGATATTAAATATGACCTTTGTGTTTTAATAACAACATTCGCGGAACACCAGTAACGCTAGAACACTCATAAAATATACAGAATCACTTATAAATACCGAATGTCTACAAAGTCTTCTCTAAGTTTACTAATACTATTACTTGGCGTTCAAATTGGTATCAACCAGCAAGCAGCAACAGCACAAAGGCAGCCACGAGTTATAATACCGACAACTCCCACAAATGTACCTCCGCTTCCTAATACAACTACACCTACAATTCCTCGAAATATTCCTACACCTGCGGGAAAAAGATTTTGCGCTTCTCAATTAAGTTCGGCGGTAAATGCTGTAACAAATCGTCCGCAATTTAACAGAACGCATTGGGGTATTTTGGTACAAAATCAGTCTTCTCCACAAACGCTTTACAGCCAAAATCCTACTAAATACTTTACTCCGGCTTCTGTCACCAAGTTGATGACAACAGCAGCAACTTTACAGGCACTTGGTCCCAATTATCGCCTTCGTACTTCCGTATACGGCGATCGCAATGGTGTAGTAAGGGTGGTAGGTAGGGGAGATCCCAGTTTAAAAAACGAACAACTCGAAGTATTAGCGAAACAGTTGCGCCAAAAAGGTGTTAGTCGAATTAATCAATTAATCGCTAATGACGGTTATTTTAAAGGCGATGCCGTCGAACCGAGTTGGATGTGGGAAGACATACAATTTTACTATGGCGCACCAGTTAACAGTTTGATGTTAAATGAAAATGCTGCTGTAATTAGGTTGTTTCCTCAAAAAGTTGGTAGACCTTTACGATTAAAGTGGGATAATCCCATAGATGCATCTGGATGGAAAGTTGTTAATCAAACGGTGACAGCGGCTAAAGGTACAAAAGGGTATATAGCAATTCAACGGGATTTAAAAGGGCAAAGGTTGTATTTAAAAGGACGACTTGCTGAAGATTCTCGCCCTGATATAACTGCGATCGCTGTTTTCGATCCCATACAGAATTTTCTGCAACATTTCCGGCAAAGTTTAAGGAAAGAAGGAATTTCGGTTACGGGGGTTTACCGTGAAACAAATAGTAAAAGTGGAAGAGAATTAGCCGCAGTACAATCTCCACCCATATCTGAGTTGATTCAAGAAACGAATATTAATAGTAATAATTTGTATGCAGAGGCTTTATTAAAGGCATTAGCTGTTAAAAAGCCCTTAGAGAGTAATCAAACCACCGTTGATGCAGGTTTGGAGGTAATGAAGTCAACTTTAGCACGAATAGGAGTTGACCCCACAACTTATAAATTAGTAGATGGCTCTGGTTTATCTCGCAAAGACTTAATTAGTCCCCAAGCTTTAGTGCAGACATTGCAAGGGATGGCAAAATCTCCCTACAATCAAGCTTTCCGTGCTTCTCTACCAGTTGCAGGTAAAAATGGTACTTTGAAATATCGTTTTCGTAATATGGCTCCTGAAGGTTTAGTACAAGCAAAAACCGGTACTATGACTGGTGTTATTACTCTTGCAGGATATGTGAATGCGCCTAATTATGGCCCGGTAGTTTTCAGTATTATGGTGAATCAAACCGAACAGCCGATAAAAGTTGTGAGGAATGCGATCGACGAGATTGTGGTGCATTTAAATCAGCAACGCCTAATTCCCAATACGGAATTCTCAACACCTCCGCAACTGACTCAAATGCACCACAATCTCGTCGATCGCATTCCTCACAACTTT
>JBCBQE010000752.1:0-3738 GCA_039820385.1 Cyanobacteria bacterium J06635_10 | reverse complement strand
CTCAACAGCCAAAATCACCTTTATCTACTGCACCCTTGCCAAAGAGTTCTTATGGGTTGCAATGTCCTAATTGTCACAAAATCTGTTCTATGGAACATATACAAGTTGGTTGCCCTTGGTGCGGTACTTCTTTAGCTGCTGCTCTAAGTGTTTTGAGTGAGCCAGATAATATCAGTTAACAGTTAACAGTGAACAGTGAACAGTGAACAGTGAACAGTGAGCAGTTAATAAATAACCACTAACAACTAACAACTAACAATTAACAACTAATTAAAATATATGAATAATAATTTAGAAATTAATTTAAGTTGGGAAGATCCAGCTACGGGTGAATTAAGAGAACCAAATTTGAGGATACCTATTGCTTTTGGCCGAGAATTTTCCCAAATGCCTGCGGAACTCAATGGTAAGCGTGTTTCGCGAATGGTGCTTGATAATAGTGAAATTTCCCGATATCATGCGCTTATTAGTTGGCAAGAAAACCAATTGGTTGTAATTGACCAAAATAGTGTTAACGGTATTTATATTAATGGCGATCGCGTAGCGTCTCCAAAGGAAAATCCCCAAACCTGTAGTGTTATTAATAGTGGCGATATTTTAAAAATTGGTCCCTATGAAATCACTCTTTCTTATAATTTAAATACACCTCCACCTCCATCGATTCCTGCACCGGTATCTTCTCCTATACCAACCAATTCCGCTATCCAATTTAATCCCAACACTAATTTACCCGATCCTACTTTACCCCCACAGCCAGCAGCAACGCCCCTCGGTTCGAGTTTTCCACCGCCAATTTTTCAAGAGGAAAAAGTTCCCGTACAAGCACTTCATGCTACAGGGTTACGCGTAGATGAAACTGATTATTTGGCTTTGGGAGCCGGTTTAGGAAGTTTTATTTGGGTAGATTTACTAAGGTTATCTGGTGTAAGTAGCGAAAAAATTATTGCTTTGGGTTTGGATAAACAACCATTCGCTCGATATAAGCAGCTATGTCTGAATTCACAAATACCTTTGCATGAAAGATTGCGTTCTAATTCTGACTCTTGTCCTGATAATATATGGGGTTGGCCGAGTTATGCTTTGCGGGAAGCTTGGCGCGATTTTGCTAAGGGGAGATTAAATGATTCGTTTAAGTTTTTATGGAAAGTTTTTGCCGAACCCGATTATGCCCAAACTTATACTCCCCGTGCAGCAAATGTTTTTGATTCTATAGATAGGGAAGTAAAACGTATCGGTTGGGAGCAAATATATCGTTATGGAAGAATACGAGGGATTCGTAAAACTGATGATGGTAGATATTGTGTAGCTTACTCTCGTGGAAGAGGAGAGCATGCTTTTTACGTGGCTCGTTTTTTACATTTAGCTACGGGTTATCCCGCAATTCAGTTTCTTCCAGATTTACAGGCTTATCGGGAAAAATATCGCGATTTTAAGTCTGTAGTTAATGCTTATGAAGACCATAATCACGTTTACGAACAATTAGAACGTCAAGGTGGTAAAATACTGATTCGGGGACGCGGTATTGTCGCTTCTCGCATCATTCAACGGATTTATGAAGCACGTCAGAAGAATCCCAATATTACAGTTTTGCACTTAATGCGATCGCCAAAACCAAAGGGTAATAAATTTGGCAAAACCCAGAGGATGGTAAAGCATCATTTTGAATTTCAGCCTTTTAACTGGCCTAAAGCTTGTTGGGGTGGTGATTTACGAGTAATGTTAGAAAAAGCCAGTCCCCAGCAACGCAAGCAATTGTTAGCAGACTGGGGAGGTACTACTACTGCAGCGAGACAGGATTGGCAGCAGATTATCGAATCAGGTTTGCAAGATGGTTGGTATAAAATTGAGTTCGGTGAAGTACAAAGTGTGGAACCCGATGCTCAACATGGAACTCTTACTCGCATCAAAGAAAAAAGTTCTAACGGGCAAATTGTCATCAACGCAGACTTTATTGTTGATGCTACCGGATTGGATGCTAAAATCCAGGCAAATCCCTTATTAAAAGACTTGGTTGAATGCTATAACTTGCCATTGAATCATTTATCAAGATTAGTTGTAGCCAACGACTTTGAATTAGTAGAAATGCGTAACGGTAAAGGTAAAATCTATGCTGCGGGTGCAATTACCTTGGGTGGCCCTTACGCAGCAGTAGACAGCTTTCTCGGTTTGCAATATTGTGCCTTACGTGCTGTAGATGGATTGGCGATCGCTCGCGCACCTGGAGTACATCGATTAAATCCCTTTTCTTCTTTCAGACAATGGTTGAAATGGGCATCTAATCAATCGCCCTAATTCAGTTTTTACCGTAGGAACAAGTGGGAATTATTTGCTATTAACAGAATGTAGTTTGCTCTACTTGAACTTAATGTAGTTTAAGGAAATAATAATCAACGGAATCACTTGACATCCCACTTACGACGTTTCTGGAGGCTCGATTGACCCATTGAGCCTTTTTTCTTATATTAGTTTAATATACTTGACAATGTAAGTATTATCTCAGTTATTGGCAACTAATTGATTAGTTTTTTATAATTGAGGTTCACTTTGTATGTATTTATTCTAGCTCAAACAAGATAAAAGATTACCGTTATGGTGAATCAACGTCGTTATTTATCCCAGATAGTCCGATAAAATACTGAAAAAATATATACAGAATCTTTAAACAAAAAAGTCATTATTTTTACAATTATTCCCAATATTTACGATTTATATTTGAATAAACAAGTAAAATATGTTGAAATAGTGTAGAAATGTATAGAATCTTTTCAAGATATAAAATATAGTCTTTTCAAATGCAAACATTTGTAGCTCCTTCAATGCAGCTATCTATAGTACCTTCAAGCAATCAACCCTTAAAGATTGTCGCGTTGGGGGATAGTTTAGTTTACGGATTTGGAGATCCAGACGGAGGAGGCTGGGTTGAAAGATTGCGGCGAACTTGGATGTTACCCGAAAGCGCAGGACATGTTCTTTATAATTTAGGTGTACGTGGCGATCGCATTGGACAAGTAACGAAAAGATTAGAAGTTGAATTTCGTCATCGGGGAGAATTACGAAATCGCGTCCCTGACATAATTATATTATCGGTAGGAGTAAACGATTCTGCACGAGTAGGTCGTCTTGACGGTAAGAATTATACGGATTTTTCGATTTTTGAAGCACAGCTTGCTACTTTACTACAACAAGCCCAAAAACTTTGTCCCGTGTTATTTGTAGGTATGGTGCCAGTGGATGAAACGAAAATGCCTTTTCTCAACTGCTTGTACTACAATCGCGACGATCAATACCGCTACAAAGAAGCAACCTTACTTGCTTGTCGGAAACAAGGAATACCATATTTAGATATATTTGACAAATGGATGCAACACCCTGAAGACTGGAGAGTTAAGCGCTTGAGTAGCGACGGTCTTCATCCCAATACGAATGGTTATAAAACGTTATTAGAAGATGTAATTAACTGGGAAGCAATTGCTCGATTTAATTCTAGCGACCATTATCGCCTAACTTCATAGAAAATTTACGGGTACCCTAGATAATTTTTTTAGGAGAAAAAAATTATCATGGAAGCCCTTTACAAATCTTTTCTCAGTTATCATCTATTGCAGAAAACGCCATTCATAATCAATGGCGTTTTTTGATGTTCGATTCAAAAATTTATCTTCTAAGTAAGTCGGCACAAATAAACCAAGCTATATTACAGCTTGGGTAAACTACCCTCAAACCCTTATTCCTATTGCA
>JBCBQE010000751.1:0-3742 GCA_039820385.1 Cyanobacteria bacterium J06635_10 | reverse complement strand
GTTAGTTCTGGAGTCATTGCCGTATAAGGCAAACTAACTCAAGATTACGACGAACGAACCAGTCTTAACAGTATTCGCTTTTCTTTTTCTCTAGGCGGTGGCATTCTTTCATTACTTTTTGCACAAGTGATATTTTCCCAAATTGCCAATCGCCAACAACAGTATTTAGTTTTAGCTGCGGCTTGTAGTGTAATTTCAGTTTTAGGAATATTTTGGTGTGTTTGGGGAACTCGCTCGCGCATTTTGGCTTTTGAAGCGAAACGTACTCAAAACAACTCCGAAAGCGAATCAATTGGGATAATTGAACAAATAAAAATCGTTTTTAATAACAAACCTTTTTTATTCGTTATTGGTATATACCTTTTTTCTTGGTTAGGGGTACAAATAACCGCTAGCGTTATCCCTTACTTTGTCCTCTATTGTATGAGTCTGAAAGAATCAGATGTACCGACATTAATGATTGGAGTACAAGGAACTGCCTTGTTAATGCTATTTGTCTGGGGTGCATTAAGTAAACGAGTTGGGAAAAAAGCCGTTTACTTTCTGGGAATGTTTTTATGGATAATCGCAGCGGCGGGATTATTCCTCCTGCAGCCCGGTCAAACTGTTTTATTGTATGTTCTAACAGTAGTAGCAGGTTGTGGGGTATCAGTTGCTTATTTAGTTCCTTGGTCAATGATGCCTGATGTAATTGAACTAGATGAACTACAAACCGGACAACGTCGTGAAGGAGTATTTTATGGCTTCATGGTATTACTACAAAAATTTGGTTTAGCCTTTGGCTTGTTTGTACTGGGAATCGCCTTACAAGTATCGGGTTTTAAAGAAAATATTCCTGGACAAGCTGAATTACCCGTGCAGCCAGATACCGCACTATCAGCCATCCGTATCGCCATCGGTCCCATTCCCATAGTATGTTTGATTTGTGGATTATTTTTAACCTATTTTTATCCCATCACCCGCGAAATGCACGCAGAAATTTTGTTAAAACTTGAAGAAAGAGGGAAGGAGCAAGAATGAGATGGGGAAATGGAAGGAAGGGTACAAGGAGAGATAACTCCGCGAGCTCCCAACTCAATAACAGACGTAGCACTGCTACGTCTCTACAACTCCTAACTCCCAACTCCCAACTCCCAACTACTAGATGGTGAAACAGTATTTAACCTGGCTGTTAGCAACTGGTGCGGGTGGTGCGTTTATTGGTTATATGGCACTTCCTACTGATTTTTTCTGGGAATTAATCGCGAGTGGGTTCGTCGTTGGAATTTTTCAATGGGTAATTTTACGTCGCTATATTAATTCCGCTATTTGGTGGATACCTTTAAGCGGTTTTGGTTGGATATTAGGTACTTATTTGTTGATATTTACCAACGGAATTCTTAAACCATTAGTTGAATTATTAACATCTGTAGGTGGATTATGGGAAGTTTTTTGGTTAAATGTTACTAGTCAACCAATAAATTTCACAGTTTTTGGATTTGCACAATGGTTAGTGCTGCGTCGCCACTTTCGACATGCAGGTTATTGGATACTTGCTAGTGCTTTGAGTGGAATTGTCAGTGGTGCAGTAGGTTCTTATGTTTGTGCAGTGGCTTGCCAAATTGGTGGTGGAACTATATCTAATGCCGCTAGGTGGGCTGCAAGTGGCGCAATTACTGGTATTGTATTGGTATGGCTGGTAGAGAACCATCGCAAAAAAACACCATCAGGTTAATGTATCTTAGTTGAAGTAATGTTAGTTTAAGAAATGTAACTAACTCTAATTCTTTTAAATTTAGATGTCAGATTCAAGCTTACAAGAAATTAACACTCAATTAGAAAGTTCTTCTTTAAAAGACAGAATGGTAGCCCTTGCTTCTTTGAGGAATGTGCCAGCAGAGGATGCAGTGCCTTTAATAAAAAAAGTGCTTGATGATGAATCTCTGCAACTACGTTCGATGGCAATATTTGCTTTAGGGATAAAACAAACACCCGATTGCTATCCTATTTTAGTACAAACACTCGAAAGTGATGGAGATTATAGCATTAGAGCCGGTGCCGCAGGTGCTTTAGGATACTTAGGTGACACTAGAGCTTTAGAACCGCTATCGCGAGCATTTTATGAAGATACAGATTGGCTGGTACGTTTTAGTGCGGCGGTAGCCCTTGGTAATTTGAAAGATACCCGCGCGCGCGAAGTACTTTACAAAGCCCTTGACAGTGAAGAGATTGTCTTACAACAAGCGGCGATCGCGGCATTAGGAGAAATCAAAGATATTGAATCTATAGACAAAATCCTTCGCTTTGCTCAATCAGATGATTGGTTGGTGCGTCAGCGGTTGGCAGAAACTTTAGGAAATCTTCCCACTGCTAAGAGTATCTCAGCTTTAAAGTTCTTGGAAAAAGACAGTCACGAACACGTATCCACATCGGCGAAGATTTCACTATCGAAACTTGAACAAACGAACAATTAACTGGGATGATGAGAATTACAGTAAGCAGTAGTCTAAAGTTACGAAAGTTTTGATTTTCTTGACTTTTTCACCCCACGGTACATACTTACTGTTACCTTTTTAAAAGTGAGATTATAAAAATTTTGGCATCAGGTAATTTGATTGATGAATATTGAAGAGTTTTTTGAATTAAGTGCTGGTAAATGGTTTTCACATCGTACTAGCAATAATTTGGCTGTTAAAGATTCGGAAGCTAGTAAATCAGATCTCTACATAGAAACCTTAGTCGCTGATAATCCTGAAGTCATCAAACTGTGCGAACAGTATAAAGTTGAATCCGAAACTGCGAAGCTTGGTGCTAGAGTTACCTGGAACGGCACAATAGAAAAGGATACAGGAAAATATACTGGTTCCACAATTTTGGCTTTAATTCCAAATGCCGATAACCCCAACGAAGGAAAGCTGCTGCGAAAAATGGATTATGGGCAAAAAACTCTAGTTGCAGGAACTTATAAAATCGGTAGCGATGATTCGCTTACCCTAACTACAGAATACGAAAATATCCATTCAGAAGAACGTTTATGGTTTGCAAGTCCTAATTTGCGTATGCGTGTTAGTGTTCTCAAACGCTCTGGCGGCTTTAGTGTGACTTCTTTCACTTCTGAAATTCGTATGGGTGGAACTTTACCTGCGAAGAAAACAAACGATGCAGCTGCCAATGCCGCATCGTAATTTACCAACATAGTGTAGAGACGTAGCAGCGCTACGTCTGGTGAAGCTAAGCCTGAAAAAAAAAGATTCATCAATCCAGCGGGAGCAACATCAAATCATCTAACTACTTATGAATTCGTTGATGTATTCTTTTTGGTGGTTGATCTGCTCCTAGGTTTCTTAGGTTCTAGTGGTTGATTCAAGCTACTTTCAAGCTTAGTTACTGTTTTCACCACATTATCAATTTGAGTTTTCATTTTCTCAAATCCCGCTAATTTTTCGACAACAACTTTTAACTGCTCTTGCTGATGACTTAGCTGTGCGTCTACTTCTTCTTGATTTGGTTTACTTTTCTGAGCATTAGCTTCATCTAACAGAGTCAGATGTTGTTCGATTTTTTCCGTAGTTTTGCTTAAATTATCAACTTGGCTAGAAACAGAAGAAACAGCTTCTAATTTATTAGTCAAGTTTTGTAACTTTTCTTGTTGTGTCTGAGTATTACCTTGGAGAGCTTGAGTCAGACTTTCTCTGGTTTGAGTATTCGCTTCATCTAACAGAGTCAGGTTTTTTTCGATTTTTTCTGTAGCTTTAGTTAAGTT
>JBCBQE010000750.1:0-3745 GCA_039820385.1 Cyanobacteria bacterium J06635_10 | reverse complement strand
AGCAAGTAAGGATAAAACTATTAAGATTTGGCAACGTAATGGTTCATTAATTTCCAATATTAAAGTTAATAGCGATAATATTCAGAAGATAATTTTTAGTCCAAATAACAATACTATCGCTACACAAGACAAAAATAATAATATCAAAATATGGCGACTAGACGGTATTCTTATCAAAAGTGAAAAGGGTTTTGCTTCCAATGTTTCAAAAACAAATATGGCTTTCAGCAGTAATGGCGAAACTATAGTTATATGGGGTAGAGATAATACAGTCAAATTTATCAAAAGCGATGGTAAAGAAGTACGGACTATTAAATCGGAAAACCAAATATCAGTAGACTTCAGCCCCAATGGTGAGATAGTTGCCATTACCAAAACAGATTATATTGGTAGACTTAAAGTAGAACTGTGGTACATGAATGGCACTTTTCTAAAAACCCTTGAGGAAAGTAGCCAAAGATATAGATACAATACTGAAGTAAAATTTACTCCAGATGCTCAGAATATAGTTATTATAGATGATTTAAATGATTCAAGTGGAAAGTTAAATTTTTGGAAGCGTGATGGTACTCTTCTTTCAACTTTTAAGGGAGAGAAAACTACATATAGTCCAAATTTTCAAACTCTAGTCACTTTTGAAGATAATAATGAAGATAATATTAAAGTCAAGTTTTGGCAACGTAATGGCAAACTAATTAACACAATTCAACTGAAAGCTAAAAGTGATATCCAGGATTTTCAATACTATCGCTTTTCATACAATGAGAAAAAACCGTACTTTAGTCCAAACGGTAAAATATTCGCTATTCAAGCAAATAAAGATACTATTGAACTCTGGCGCATTGATGGAACTTTCCTTACTACTATTGAGCTTAATGAAAATAGAGAAGATGAAAATTTAGGTTATCGTGAATCTTTATCGGCAGAAAAAAACATACTTTTAGACTTCAGCTTAGACAGTAAAAGTATAGCGATCCGTACAGATGAGAATACTGTAGAAATTTGGAAACTAGACAATAAAGCATCATTAATAAAAAAGATTAAAACAAAAGAAGGAGAAACTGTTCAGAATGTAAATTTTCTTGCTGACAGTGACACAATAGCTATTACCACTGCTTACCATACAGCAAAACTTTGGCAACTGGCGGATGAAGCAACTAAGAAACCAAAATTGTTACAAACTTTTCCAGAGCATAAAAATCTAGTTGCAAGTGTAAGTATTAGTCCTAATGCTAAACTAATTGCTTCAGCCAGTCACGACAAAACAGTGAAACTTTGGCAGCATGATGGTGAATTGTTACATACTTTTAAAGAACACAATAATAAAGTCAATAGCGTAAATTTTAGCCCAGATGGTAAACTAATAGCTTCAGCTAGTGATGACAGAACTGTCAAAATCTGGCAACCTGATAGCGGTAAAGTGATTAAACACTGTAAAGGGCATAATAAAGGCGTTAAAAGTGTCAGTTTTAGTCCCGATGGTAAAATGATTGCTTCTATAGGCAAAGACAACACCGTAAAACTTTGGAATATTGAGGGCAAAGACTGCAAAAGCTTAAAATCCTTGAATAATTCTGGCGATTCGGTGTATGGATTTAGTTTTAGTCCCAACAGTCAATTAATCGCTATATCTGGCGAAAATTCACATACACTCTGGAGTGTGAATGGTACTCGCTTAGCAAATTTTGAACGCTTGCGTGGTAAAGATATCAGCTTCAGTCCTGATGGTAAAAGTATTGCTGCTGCTGGTCAACAAGGAATTTCAGTTTGGGATTTTGACCTAGACAAACTCATCAAACGCGGTTGCAACTGGGCGCGTGACTATCTTAAGAATAACCCCAATGTTGATAAGAGCGATCGCACTGTTTGCGACGACGTTAAATAAGCAATTAGAAGTACACCCCTCCCCAACCCTCCCCTTGCTAAGGGGAGGGTGCGCGACAGCGCGGGTGGGGTATTTGCGGTACCTGCGCGTTGCACAAATCTGCTGTATCTTCGCGTCACACACCCTACAATAATCCAAAATCCGTCTTGGAAAGTTTTGGGGGAAGAGAATCTACACCCCAAACTTTCCGCAAAATCCAAAATCCAAAATAAAAAAAGCTCCCGCTTTCACACGGGAGCAACTGATTGTCAATAATGAAACTTTACAAACTAGATTACCTAGTCTAAGTCTGGCATAAACATTACTGGTTCGGATTCACGGTCGATACCTTTCTCGAATCCACCAGCAGCCGCACGAGCACGACCTGCATGCCATAAGTGACCAACTAGGAAGAAGAAACCTAGTACGAAGTGAGATGTAGACAACCACGCACGAGGAGATACGTAGTTAAAGGAGTTAATCTCGGTCGCAACACCACCTACGGAGTTCAAGGAACCCAAAGGTGCGTGGGTCATGTATTCAGCAGCACGGCGAGCCTGCCAAGGCTGAATATCGTTCTTAACTTTGTCTAAATCAAGACCGTTAGGACCACGTAGAGGCTCCAACCAAGGACCACGGAAGTCCCAAAAGCGCATGGTTTCACCACCGAAGATGATTTCACCACTAGGAGCACGCATCAAGTATTTACCCAGACCTGTAGGACCTTGAGCAGAACCTACGTTAGCACCTAAGCGTTGGTCGCGAATCAAGAAAGTCAAAGCTTGAGCTTGAGAAGCTTCTGAAGCTGTAGGAGCAAAGAATTCACTGGGGTAAGCAGTGTTGTTATACCAAACCATAATGGAAGCGATAAAGCCCATTAAGGATAAAGCACCCAAACTGTAGGAAAGATATGCTTCACCAGACCAGATGAAAGCACGACGTGCCCAACCGAAAGGCTTGGTAAGAATGTGGAAAATACCACCAGAAATACACAGGATGGCAACCCAAATGTGACCGCCAACGATATCTTCTAGGTTGTCAACGCTGACAATCCAACCTTCGCCACCGAAGGGGGACTTGAGTAAGTAACCGAAGATTACCGCTGGGTTCAATGTTGGGCTGGTAACGACGCGGACATCACCACCACCGGGTGCCCAGGTATCGTATAAACCACCAAAGAACATTGCTTTTAACACCAACAATAGAGCACCACATCCTAAGATGATTAAGTGGAACCCAATAATGTTGGTCATCTTGTTCTTATCTTTCCAGTCATAACCAAAGAAAGAAGAATACTCTTCTAAGGTTTCTGGACCGCGTACTGCGTGATAAATACCGCCAAAACCTAATACAGCGGAAGAAATTAAGTGAAGTACACCAACAACAAAGTAGGGGAAGGTGTCGATAACTTCACCACCAGCACCAACACCCCAACCAAGAGTTGCGATGTGGGGTAACAGGATAAAACCCTGTTCGTACATTGGTTTTTCAGGAATGAAGTGAGCAACCTCAAACAAGGTCATTGCTCCAGCCCAGAAAACTATTAAACCAGCGTGAGCAACGTGAGCGCCCAGTAGTTTACCGGAAAGGTTTATCAAACGAGCGTTACCAGACCACCAAGCAAATCCAGTGCTTTCTTGGTCGCGTCCGCCCGCTGCTATCACTTGATTAGAGAGCGTTACCACGAGGTAGTACCTCCTCAGGGAATATAAATTGTTCGTGGGGCTGATCTTGAGGAGCCATCCAAGCGCGGATACCCTCGTTCAGCAAAATGTTTTTCGTATAGAAAGTTTCAAATTCGGGGTCTTCTGCCGCTCTCAATTCTTGAGATACGAAGTCATAAGCACGTAGGTTCAGCGCCAAGCCGACTACTCCTACTGC
>JBCBQE010000749.1:0-3746 GCA_039820385.1 Cyanobacteria bacterium J06635_10 | reverse complement strand
GCCATCATTGGTATGGCATCAATTTTCCCCGAGGCCAGGAATTTACAGGAATATTGGCAGAATATTGTAGATAAAATAGACTGTATAACCGATATTCCCGAAACACATTGGAATTTATCAGATTATTACGACTCCAACCCTAGAACCCCAGAGGATAAAACTTATTGCAATAAAGGTGGATTTATTCCCCAGGTTGATTTTAACCCCATGGAATTCGGTATACCTCCAAACATTTTGGAAGTTACGGATGTTTCGCAACTATTAAGTTTGGTGGTTGCTAAAGAAGCTATGGAAGATGCTGGGTATGGTGAGGGGCGCGAATTCAACCGCTCCAATATTGGAGTTGTCTTGGGTTCGGCGGCTTTGAAATTAGGGGTACCGCTGAGTTCTAGGTTACAGTATCCCATATGGAAAAAAGCTTTAAAAAGCAGTGGTTTATCTGATGAAGATACAGAAAAAATTATTCAGAAAATTCAAAGCGCCTATGTTAAATGGGACGAAAATGCATTCCCAGGAATGTTGGCGAATGTAATTTCCGGGCGTATCGCTAACCGCTTTAATTTTGGCGGGCTTAATTGTACGGTGGATGCGGCTTGTGCTAGTTCCTTGGCTGCTTTAAAAATGGCGATCGGGGAGTTGCTAGAGCATCGCAGCGATATGATGCTTACCGGAGGCGTGGATACAGATAATTCGATTACAGCATATATCAGTTTTAGCAAAACACCGGCGGTTTCTCCTGGGGATAAAGTTAAACCTTTTGATGCTAAATCCGATGGGATGATGTTGGGTGAAGGTTTGGGAATGCTAGTTCTCAAACGTTTATCAGATGCCGAACGAGATAACGATAAAATCTATGCGGTTATTCGGGGAATTGGTACTTCTAGCGATGGTAGATACAAGAGTATTTACGCACCTCGTAAAGAGGGACAAGTAACAGCTTTGCGACGAGCTTATGAAGATGCCGGATTCGATCCTTTGACAGTAGACTTAGTGGAAGCCCACGGTACTGGCACAATGGCGGGAGATCCTACCGAGTTTGCATCTTTGCGAGAATATTTTAGCGAAGACAATTCTAAGAGACAGCATATTGCATTGGGTAGCGTTAAATCGCAAATTGGACACACCAAAGCTGCTGCTGGTGCCGCTAGCTTGATAAAAACTGCCTTGGCGCTCCATCATAAAGTATTACCGCCTACTATCAACGTTACTCAGCCTAACCCAAAACTGAATATCAAGAATTCTCCCTTTTATTTAAATGCGGAAACTCGCCCTTGGATTTCATCCCCAGGTGTTGCCCCCAGACGTGCAGGTGTCAGTTCTTTTGGCTTTGGCGGTACCAACTATCACGTGGTGTTAGAAGAATATAACAGCGATCATAATAGTGCATACCGCTTGCACTCAGCACCCGCCCAAGTGCTGCTGTTTGCTGAAAATCCCGCTGAGTTATTGAAAACTACTCAAGATACTTTAGCAAAGTTGCAATCTGCTACTGGAGATGTCTATTATTCTGAGTTGGTTAAAGCTGTTAAATTTAAAGAAATACCCCAATCTGCAGCTAGAATCGGGTTTGTTGTACATAGTTCATCCGAGGCTTGTAAAAAACTCCAAGTATCCATCGACTTGCTGAAAAACAAGCATTCTGCTGCATCTTGGGAACATCCTAGTGGAATTCATTACCGTGCAGAAGGTATGGATTTGTCAGGAAAAGTTGTTGCATTGTTCTCCGGGCAAGGTTCGCAATATTTAAACATGGGTAAGGAAGTAGTAATGAACTTCCCCCAATTGCGCCAACTTTACGGTTACATGGATAGCTTGTTACTTAAAGATAACTTGCAGCCGCTTTCAGAAATTGTCTTTCCCCATCCAGTGTTTGAAGAAAGCGAGAATAACGCTCAAATTGCCGCATTACAGCGCACAGAATACGCTCAGCCAGCCATTGGAATGTTGAGTGCAGGATTTTATAAAGTACTGCAAAAAGCCGGATTTAAGCCTGATTTTCTGGCGGGGCATAGTTTCGGAGAACTAACAGCATTATGGGCGAGTGAAGCTTTGAGTGACGCAGATTATTGCGCCCTAGTCAAAGCCAGAGGGCAAGCAATGGCTGCACCGGAAGATCCCAACTACGATACCGGCGCAATGTTGGCTGTAAAAGAAGACTTAAATAAAGTCATAGCAGTTCTTAAAAAGTATCCCCAAGTCAAGATTGCCAACTTGAATTCGCCGAATCAGGTGGTATTAGCAGGTGCCACACCAGAAATTCGTCAACTACAAAAGATTCTGCACAATTCTGGATGCGCCGCTGTAGTGCTACCCGTAGCCGCAGCTTTCCACACGCCACTGATAGCCTTTGCTCAAAAATCCTTCGCGATCGCAACTAAGGGTATAAACTTTAAATCCCCCAAAATACCCGTTTACACCAACGTTACGGCAAAACAGTATTCCACAGATCCCCAGGAACTGCAAAAAACCTTAGAATCACAATTATCCAACTCAGTATTATTTAAGCAGGAAATAGAAAATATCTATGCAGACGGTGGTTACTGCTTTGTCGAATTTGGTCCCAGACAAATTCTTACCAACTTAGTCAAAGATATATTAGGCTCACGCCCCCATATGGCAATTGCTTTAAACCCCAGTCCAAGAAAAGACAGTGACTACTGCTTCAGAGAAGCTGTAATACAGTTACGGGTTGCTGGGATAACTTTGAAAAACCTCGACCCCTATGAAATCAAAGAAGTAGTTAAACCTACTGAAACGAAAAAAGGATTAAATATAAAATTAAACGGCAGCAACTACGTATCCGAAAAAACTAAACAGCGATGGGAAAAAGCTATTGCCGAGCAGCATCAAGTGGAAATAGAACCGAAGAAATCTGTAGAAGTTGCACGCTTAAATAAAGCAACCATTACAGAAACTCCCTTATCTGCTCAAAACTACACTAACGGCGTTTCTCAAGGAGAAGTAGCAAATGGTGCATCTAAAAATAGAATTGTTCCTGACACCGCAGTTCTGTCTAATACCACACAAACTAACCTCAACAATAACGGAAACGGAAAAAATAAGAAAGCAGCAGGGATAAAAGAGAACAAGGAGACAAGGGTAGGGCATATAGAGAACTCTTCCCCACCCCACTTGCTACAAGCGAGGGAACCGTGCGGCAGCAGTGGCTCCTCTCCTATAAAGGCACCGCAGTCAATTCCCAAATCAAATATGCATACCTTACCAAACGAATTTCTAAATTACGAGCAAGTTTTAGAAAGCTTAGAATATGTTTTAACTCAATTCGGACAAAATCAAAGCGAAAATTTACAAGTTCACGCTCAATATCTTAATCATCAAGTGGAATATGTCAGAACATTTTTCCAATTGATGCAACAGCAGAATTCCTTGTTTGGTAAAACTAAATCTTCTACTGACACACTTAAGCCAGCTATTATAGAAAGCTTAGAGCGCGGGATGATTCAGTTTCACAGCCATCAAGGTGACACTCTAAGAATTCACCAACAGTATCTACAAAATCAAGCAGAATACACTAAAAACTTCTTCCAACTTATACAGCAAGAATACAAACAGATAATTCAAAACGAACACGGATTAAAAGGATTAACAGGATTAAAAGAAGAAGTTTCTACTCCCCCCATCTCGGAATCTCCCACTCCCCCCATCTCGGAATCTCCCACTCCTCTCATCTCGGAATCTCCCACTCCTCCCATCTCGGAATCTCCCACTCCCCCAATCTCGGAATC
>JBCBQE010000748.1:0-3749 GCA_039820385.1 Cyanobacteria bacterium J06635_10 | reverse complement strand
ACTCTATGAAATATGCAGATCAAACAGCCTTTTATCCTATAACATTACATACTCAATTGGATGATAATAAAATTCGATTGTTTGTTGATAATAGTATTCTTCCTGCACAAGCAGAGAATTTTCAGAATTTTATTAAAGAATTAATGAATTCCGATCCCGACGAGCTTTTCATTCGTAAATTAGAAGAAAATTCAGAACGTGAAAATACTGATAGTTCGGGATTAGGTTTTTTAACAATGATTAACGATTATTCTGCAAAGCTTGCCTGGAAGTTTGATATTATCGAACAAGATTCGCCAGTTATGACTGTAACTACTATGGTTGAGTTAGCTGTTTAAAATATTTTATCTACAAACAGTTTGGAGATTAGGAGCTTTTTAAAAATGCAAATTAAGGGTGAAAACTATAATGTTTGGTATGACAAAAATAATAGCGCGGTCAATTTTGATGGCGCATTAAGACTTACTGGGATGCAAGATTATGCGCCTATTTTAGATTTACTGAATGAGATAGCTTCTGGAGAACCACCAAATATGGTTATTAATTTACAGCAGTTAGAATTTCTTAATAGTTCGGGAATTAGTATGTTATCAAAATTTATCATTGGAATGCGAAAGAAGAAAACGGTACAAATGAAAATTCTTGGTTCTAACGATATCCCTTGGCAAGGTAAGTCATTAAAGAATTTACAGCGGTTGATGCCTGGATTGACTTTAGATTTACAATAGTTTTTAATGATATCGTCATATAAGTTATTTCAAGATGAGCTTTTATTGCAAAGAAAAAATTTCAACCTATAACTTAAATAAATCAAGCTATCAAAAGCTGATTTAGAAATAATTATAGGTGAGAATAAAAAATAAAAGATCCAGCCCTATCAAATATGTTTTATAAAAACCCAGAGATTATGGGTTGGATCTTTTGTTGCTTAGTCAAGGATTCCCTTAAAAGTTTTTTCTTCAAAAAAACTTTTCATGGGAACCCGTCGGGTGCCCGTCAATCTTGGAAAATTATCGCGATTTGAATAATCTAGATTTTAAGAAAAATTATAATTTATTGCTTTATATCGAAAAAGTAAAGCAATTAGTAGCTTTGAATCACAAAAATAATAGTAATTCTGCTCAAACTTAAATTTTTAACCCAATTTATGAACAGGAGTCTTTTTAAGAGTTACTGAATGCTTTTAAGTTATTTAATTATAAACTATTGAATATTATATCATTCTTTAAACCTAATTAATCTTGTTCTAATTTTTCAAGTTTTTATTGAAGAAAGCTGATTTTCATATGATAGAAAAAAATAGTCCTAAGTTTCTAGCTACTATATTTAAGGAAGCAAAATATCGACCACTTCTGGTTTCAGCCGGATTGTTTTTATGTTTTGATTTAGGAGTTTTGATTCCTAATTATGTTTTTTCTACTTTACTTAAGAAAGATGCAGTAAGTATCAATTTAGCGGGAAGGCAAAGAATGCTTTCTCAAAAAATGTCAAAGTCACTATTGGATGTAAAACATCAAAAGGAAAATGCTGTCTCTTTTAAGGACTCTCAGAAAGAATTGAATCAAGCTTATGAATTATTTGACGATAGTCTAAATGGTTTTGAAAGAGGAAAAAGCGTTAGGGGTGCTGATGGCGAATCTGTATATTTAAAGGCGGTAGAGACAGAAAAAGCGAGACAAATTCTCAAAGATACTTTAGAAATATGGATTCCTTATAAAGAAAAGCTCCAGCCGGTTTTGAAAGCAGATAAATTAATTCAATTCAAAGATTTAGAAGCTGCTGTTGAATATGCTAGGGCTAATAATCTTAAGCTTCTCGATTTAATGAATCAGTTAACTATCGAACAGGAAAAAGTTGCTCAAACAAAAAGTGGATATTTACAACTTATTCAGATTGCGGGACTTACTTTAGCTTTAGCAAACTTTTTTCTGCTTTTATCCCGTAGTTTTAAGCGGTTACAAATAGCGGATCAGGAACTTCAGATCGCTAATTCAGAAATTATTAAACTTAACGAACGCTTGCAAGCTGATAATCTCCGTATGAAGTCTGAATTAGATATTACCAGACGCTTACAGCAAATGATTCTACCCAAGTCTTCGGAGTTAGAGTCAGTTAAGGGATTGGATATTGCTGGATTTATGGAACCTGCGGATGAAGTCGGTGGTGATTATTATGATGTTCTTAATCTTGATGGAAAGATCAAAATTGGTATTGGTGATGTAACTGGGCATGGTTTGGAAAGTGGAATGCTGATGTTGATGGTGCAAACTGCTGTGCGCACTCTGCAAGAAGTTCAAGAAACCAATCCAGTGAAGTTTATGGATGTCTTAAACCGCACCATTTACAAAAATATCCAGCGCATGGATTCCGGTAAGAATCTGACTCTATCTCTAATTGATTACAGCAATGGCGAACTCAAGTTGACGGGACAACATGAGGAAGTCATAGTAGTACGTAGTAATGGTGAGCTTGAACTATTAGATACTACAGATCTCGGTTTCCCTATTGGTTTAGATGATGAAATCGCTGATTTTGTGGATCAGCAAAAGGTACGGTTAGATATTGGTGATGTGGCGGTACTTTTCACTGACGGAATTACTGAAGCTGAGGATCTTCATGGAAACCTTTATGGAATTGAAAAGCTTTGTGAAATTATCAAACAAAACCGTCACTTAAGTGCTGCTGAAATTAAAGATGCTGTCATTAAAGATCTGCGATCGCATATTGGTTTACAACAGGTGTTTGACGATATCACGCTATTGGTGTTAAAGCAGAAAGATAAAGGTTCTACTTTGAATAAGTTGGAGTCAGAGAATGTAGAAACCCTTGGCATTTAACAATACTGTGACTATAAAGATTTTCTACCATAGCAAAATTTTTTATAGCCCCTTTAAAGATATAGTTACAGCCATCATTTATCAAAAAAGGTAAATATAGCCATGGTGCAAGTATTTGGTGACTTCGTTGAGTCAACGCGAAAAGAAGAAAATTTAACCTTAGGATTCTCACCTTCTTCGGTACCGATTCAGGAACGTTGGTGTAATAATGGTTTATCTGCTGATTATATTGCTGATTATCTGACAACTGTATTACATACTGATGAGAATGAATCTAGCAATTCAAAATATTTAGCCGAAATCAAAAGTTCAGCTAGCTACATTGCTAATGAACTACTCGAAAACGGGATGAAATATTGCAACGAACAAAAAGATTATTCTATTACTTTTCATGTTGAATTAGTCGCTGACGAAATCAGATTTTTTCTGGAAAATACGATTATCCCTGCAAGAGCCCAAAAGTTAAAAGATTTTATTGAGGAATTAAATAATTCAGATCCAGATGAGCTTTACATTCGTCAGCTAGAAAAAGCTGCTGAAGCTGAAAATGATGCTAACACAAGTTCTGGATTGGGCTTTTTAAGCATAATTAATGACTATTCGGCAAAGTTAGGCTGGAAGTTCCAAACTTTGTCACAAAATCCGTCGTCGATGAGTGTTACTACTTTAGTGCGTTTGATGGTACAACAAACTGAACAAATAAAGCAAGAAACTGGTATTGAACCGTTAGAAATCAAGGGCGAACATTTCAATATCTTTTATGACAATAATAATAAAACTGTTAACTTTACTGGTAGAGTACGTCTGAGGGGATTACAAGAATATACTGTCGTTTTTGATTTGTTCGATAAAGTATTAGAAAAAGATGGTTCGTCAATTACTCTTGATTTACAAAATCTAGAACTTCTAAAT
>JBCBQE010000747.1:0-3763 GCA_039820385.1 Cyanobacteria bacterium J06635_10 | reverse complement strand
GAGGAAAAATAGTTTGTCGTTGACAACTGTAAACTGATTCGGGAAAGAACCATTTAACCCGGGGTTAATATCTTTGACTAATTTGGTTCCATTTTCTGTTCCATCACTAACCCATAATTCTTGTCCAAATTCATTATTATCAGCGACGAAAAATAATTTGTCGTTTAAAACGGTTAATCCATTAACATTAGAACCATCAATACCCTCTGCTATATCTTTGAATAAAAAAGTACCATTTTCTGTTCCATCGCTAACCCATAATTCATTTCCAAATTGAGCAGTTGAAGCGCTGAAGAATAGCTTATTGTTAAAGGGGGTAAGATTGTGAGGAGGAGGATTAAAACTTTGTTTATTTATGTCTTGGAATAAGAAAGTTCCATTTTCTGTACCGTCGCTAACCCATAGTTCACTACCTTTAATACCATCATCAGCACTGAAAAATAGGTTGTTGTCAAAAGCTGTTATTTCAGTTGGGTTGGAGCTATTTCTTCCTTCGTTGATATCTTTGACTAAATTAGTACCTTCACTTGTACCATCTGTAGCCCATAATTCTCTTCCAAATTCGCTATCTTCAGCGGCGAAATATAGTTTGTCATCAAAAAATCTGAAATCATTTGGATTTGAACTTTCTGCACCTTCATTAATATCTTTGACTAAATTTGTACCGGTTTCTGTTCCATCCGTTACCCACAATTCTCTTCCTAATTCACCATTGTCAGCGGTGAAATATAATTTATTATCAAAGAAAATCAAGTTTTCGGGATTAGAACTCTCATTACCGAAGTTAATATCTTTAACTAATTTTGTACCTGTTTCTGTTCCATCACTTACCCATAATTCCCTGCCAAATTCATCACTATCAGCGGTAAAGAAAAGCTTATTATTAAATATAAACAAGTTTTCCAAAACAGAATCATCTGTTCCTTTATTGATATCTTTGACTAAATTTGTACCGTTTTCGGTTCCATCACTTACCCATAATTCTCTTCCAAATTCACTGGTTTCGGCGGTGAAGAATAGCTGATTATTCGTTACAAAAAAGTCTTCAGGATTGGAATCATTAATTCCGAAATTGATATCTTTAATTAAATTAGTACCCTCTTCAGTTCCATCAGTTACCCATAATTCACGACCAAATTCATTATTTGAAGCGCTGAAATACAACTTGTTATTAAAAACTACGCCATCTTGAGGGCTTGAACCATCACTACCAGGGTTGATATCTTTAACTAAATTAGTACCCTCTTCAGTTCCATCGCTAGCCCACAATTCCCTTCCAAATTCAGGATTTGAGGCTCTGAAAAATAACTTATTATCAAAGACATTCACACGTACAGGATCCGATCCACCAGCACTACCAATTATTGGATTAATGTCTTTAACTAAAAAACTACCATCAACGGTTCCATCGGTAACCCATAATTCCCGAGCAGTATCTTCTTGTAATATTTTTAAGAACAGTTTGTCATTTATAACTCCAAGGTAATCAATTGGTATTTGAGATGATAAATTTTCAATTTCAAAAGTACCTGCAACTGTTCCATCGCTGACTGAAATAGAGAATCTTCCAAATCTACTAGAGTCAATTTTAAAAAATATCTTGTCCTCAACTGCAATAATATCTCGAAAACTTGCAAATCTAAGTCCAGTTTCTTCAAGTGAAAAGGTACTTTCTTGTGTACCATCACTTACCCATAATTGTTGTCCAAACAAACTACTTCTTACTAGAAAAAACAGCTTACCGTTGGCAATTGTCAACTCCGAGGGATTTGAACTATTGTTTTCTCGGGAGATAACTTTAACTACATCTGCATTAAATGAACCAGACATCTATACAAACTCCTGATAACACAAGTTAAATTGTTATTACACAATCAAATAAACGAAGCAGATAGATAGCACCCATGCCCAAGAAGCCTAACTTTAGGCAAGCATTATAAAACCAGCAAACAACTTACTTTTGTTGCAGCATCTTCTTTAATTCTAATTTTTGAAAAAAGGTTATCTTATTTTTTCCTACTACAAATTCGTTCAAATTTCATCTTTTTACCGTACATTACTTAATCCAATCCTTCTATTAAACAAAGTCACTCTCAAGAGCCGTGTTTGCAATCGACAGCGGCCATTGGCAATACTGTTGATTTCGACTAGCTTATATACTGGATATTAATACTTATACGTAGATAAAATCTTAACTTTAAAAGAATTTCACCCCAGCTTGTTTAAATCTTTATGTTCGAGGGCAAAAAAAGGTTTGTAGCCCTCACTACAAAAAACATTTTTTATGCTATGTAAATTTACGATAATATTTTCGTTGATTTGTGCGTTTCAATTGTGAGTAACTGGTACGGATTTAATTTTCCCCAAACCGATGGATTCTAACATTTGCAACCACTCTGGATTTATCCCTGGTGCATATTTAAGTTGAGCAAAAGATGCGATCGCATCATACCAAATACCATTTTTTGCGTAAAATAATCCCCGTTGACGCGGCGATATTCTTTCTAATTGGGTTTGCCAACCGGAAGCCATCGCTTCTCTTTTCACCCATGCTCGAACAACTTTTTTACGAGAAAATCTGAAATTTGTGCAATTTACATCTATAAATAAATAATATTGATACCATTTACCAACTTCTAAGGATGGTACGCTAGGTGGAAGGGAGACGTGAATTACTCCTGGTGCATCAGCTAATTGTAATTGTGTTTCGTAAATTGTATGGTTTTGCCGATTGCGTAAGGAAAATTTCGCATTTTTAAGAGATTTTAATTTATAGGGAATGTAAAACCAAAATGTGGGATACTCTTTTGTTGTTAAACCCCAACGTAATTGTCTACCATCTGTTTTTTTTGTGACAGGTACTAGGGCTGTAAGCGGTATTTCTTCAGCTACAAGACAACCGTTACGACTTCCTGCTGGCCTAGTTCCTTGTGGTGTTCCTTGACGTTGGGGTTGTCTAAAATATACCAAGTCTCTACGTTTTTTACTAGGGCGGCGCGTTCTATTTAATTTTGGTATATTTCTCGGCTTCCCTTCAATCGTTCCAGATGTATTACTTGGTTGTCTATTTGTTGATGAATTTGCTTGTACAGGTGCGGTTATGGAACTTATCAATATCAAGTTTATCGCCAATAAAAGCTTTAATAATTTTTGACGATATTGTATGCTATACATAGCTTTAAACTGTAAAAAATAATAAATAATGATAATCAAACGATACTATATTTACATACATAGTGCGTACATTGTATAAATTATAAGGAATGGGAAATAGGGAATAGGCAATGAACAAAAATCAATGAGGATTGCGATATATATTAATAACTATCAAACATCCTGTAGTCATCAAAAATGTTAATGTTGATGGGATAAGTGGCAGCCAAACACCTTTAATAAATATAAAATAGCAAACTCCGTATATAACTACAGTCGTAGCCATAGTTGCACCAATGAGCCAACGCCACATGGGAATCCGCAAAACTAAAATTCCTCCCACACAACCCCAACTCCAAATCCATAAGATTTCTCCCCAAAGTGGTATCGCTGATAATAAAGGTCTTTTATCTAACACTGCATTCAGTATCTGACTCACTACTTGAGCGTGTAGTACTGCTCCTGGCATGTATTGTTTAGATAATGGTAATTTCTCGCTGTAGGGCGTGCGAAAATGGTCGCTAGAACTTGGGGTAATTACACCAATGATAATTACTCTATCTTTAATCTGTTCGGCACTTACTTTACCCGCTAAAACATCTTCGAGGGA
>JBCBQE010000746.1:0-3769 GCA_039820385.1 Cyanobacteria bacterium J06635_10 | reverse complement strand
CTCAGAATGCTATTTTTTGGAATGGTCGGGGTAATGCACTGAGTAATTTAAACCGCTATGAGGAGGCAATTACTTGTTACGATAAAGTTCTAGAAATTAACCCTTCATTAGAATATCCCTGGACTAGTAAGGGGTTAGCACTATTAGATTTAAGACGTTACTCCGCAAGCAATTACTCATTACGATAAAGCTTTAGAAATTAATCCATCACATAAATACGCCTGGAATGGTCGGGGCTGTGCGCTATTGCGTTTAAAACGTTACTCCGCAAGCACTTACTAATTTCGATAAAGCTTTAGAAAATAACCCTTCATTTGAGAAAGCATGGCATAATCGGGGTAGAGCACTATTGTATTTAAATCGATACTCCGCAAGCACTTACTAATTTCGATAAAGCTTTAGAAATTAACCCTTCATTTGAATATTCCTGGAATAGTCGGGGTATAGCGCTATTGTATTTAAATAGATACTCCGCAAGCAATTATTTGTTACGATAAAGCTTTAGAAATTAACCCTTTATCTGAATATCCATGGAATGGTCGGGGGTTAGCACTATTGTATTTAAATCGGTACTCCGCAAGCAATTACTCATTTCGATAAAGCTTTAGAAATTAACCCTTCATTTGAAAAAGCTTGGTACAACAAAGCTTGTTGCTATGCAATATGTAGCAATATTGATTTAGCATTGGAGAACTTAGAACGAGCCATCAGCCTTAATTCTGAATGCCGTAAAAAAGCTTCAACAGACTCGGATTTTGACCAAATACGTTCTGACGAGCGGTTTAAAGCATTGATTGGTGAAGAATAAACTCGTAATTCATCATTGTCTTGAATAAAACCAAAACACAAGGATTTCAGTTTTATCAGATAACGACTGCCAGGAGAAAGACATCCTCATTTTGCTACCAGGGGAGTAGTACTTTCACTAGACGAACACATTATATTCTGGGATTAAGAAGGGAAGACGGCCCAACTACAAACCCCTCATAATTAATGTGGTAGAGTACTAGTAGTCTTTTTCATTAATTTTGACTGGTTCATTTTTTCACAACCGTAGGGAGACGTTATGTATCAATCTCTACAACCCATCAGAACAAATGAAATGAACTACTAGTACTTTTCTTCATTAATTTTGATGGCTCTATTTTAGTCGTCTTGAGACGACTTAAGTTATTAGACTGGGACTTATAGTCCTAGTCGAGTCGGTAAGAAAACCCGTCATAATGAATGAAACGCACTACTAGTACTTCGCCAAGACAACGAAAGCGGGGTTAATAAAAGTTTTTTCTCCCCCCATCCTCCCCTCTCCCCCCTCTCTACCTCCACCCAGCAATCTTAGCTTGATCGAATACTAGCTCCCATTGCTTTAAAATGGATTGTAAACTATGGAGAAATATAAACCGTTTTCTTGCAACGTGTCTTTCTCCCCATCAATTGTAATTAAGGGAATTCCCCAGTCAAAGCGAGCGCTAAGTCGTTCTTGTAGTTGCAGACGCAATCCAAATCCTAAAGATAATAGAGTATTGGTGTCGAGTTCGCCAGCACCATCATCGCTATCTCCTCGGTTCCAAGCGGTACCAAAGTCCATAAAAGGAGCTAATTGTAAAATATTGTTTTCTCCGGAAAAACGAGCAATGGGAAATCTGATTTCGGCTGATGCAAAGAAAGCGTTATCCGTAAGTAAAGCATCTTGGCGGTATCCTCTGACAGTTTCTTGTCCACCTATTCCAATTTGTTCTAAAGGTACAAGAGGCCTGTCAGCTAGTTGCACGTCTCCTCGTAATAATAACAGGGTATCTGGTGCCAAAAGGCGCACCCACTGCGCTTGTCCCCTCCAAGCATAAAAACGACTATCGGGGGAGCTACTGTTAATTGTCGAATCTAGAGCATCTAATCCGATACTAAACTGAGAACGTAAGGCGAAAACTTGAGTACTGGTACGATTTGTCCATTCTTGAAATAAACGCACCGCACTAATGCGAGTTCTTCCTTCATCATCTGAACCAGGCGAATTAGGGAAGGGTATTTCGCCATCAAAAAGGCTAGCTTTACTTTCTCGACGGCTAGCTGTTAAACCCACAGCAAATTCTTTACTCGGTGTTTGTAATATGGGTTGACGGAAGGATATTTCATAATAACGAGATTCCGATTGAATATCGAGAACGCTGAATGGATCTTCAATTACATCGCTATCAGAAATACCGTAGGTGAATGATAAAGTACCGTTGCGGGGATTTAAAGGCAAAATATAGTTGAAATCAAAAGCGTTGCTACCATCTGTATTACTGTAACCCGCACTGATGGCATCACCCCAGCCGAACAAGTTCGCTTCACTTATTTGAATCTGGCGGCGAAAACTACCCACTGCTGGCGATCGCGCGTTATCCAAGCTCAATTGGGTATTAAAAGTTTTCGTTTCATCGATGGTGATTTCTAATAGACTTTCTCCAGGGCTAGTTCCAGCAGAAAGTTCCGCTGAAAGCTTGTCTATTAATGGGTTAAGCTGCAATAATTGCAAGGCTTCAAGTAGCTTTTTACGGTTCAGAGGTTTTTTCGCACCGGAAGCAATGCGAGAACGGATATACCCAGAATTTAATCTGCGGTTACCCCTGATTTTAATGTCTTCTAATCCACCTTCTATTACCTCAATTTCAACTATCCCGTCTTGAAATTTCTGGATTGGCAGAAAAGCTCCACTAGTAATATATCCAGAGTCTACGTAAAATTTCGTAATTTCCGATCGCAATTGCAAAAGTTCGGCAAAGGTTACGGGACGATCTCTATATTTTGCCTTAATTTTCTCGAAATCTTCTTGACTAAAAACCGTACTACCTTTAATTTCAATTTTATTGACATTAATTGTTTGAGGAAGTTCTCCTGGTGGGGTTGTTTGGGGTATGGTAGGAGTGGGGCTTGGTTCTAATAACTCGCTTGGTGGTGGTAAAGGTAGATTTTCTTCTGGTAGCGGTTGAGTTGATGGGGGCTTGGTGCGATCTTGAGGAAAAGATTGACGACGCTGCCCTACCTGGGCAATATTTTCTGGATACCCGAACAAGATATCTGTATTTAAAGGTTGTATTGAAGTTGTGCGATCGAAAGTTTCAGTATTTGAATTCTGTGTACCTCGAAGATTATTTTGAATGGCACTTTTTAATCTAAGTGCTTTTGAAGTCTCAGTTTTAGATGTTTTATTAAATTGGGGAAATACTTCTGTTTGTTTTATTTCTTCAGCTTTAAGTGGTTTTACTAAAATCATGCTCGATAGAACAGCAAAACTTAACCACTGGCAGTATTTATAGTTATTTGAGAACAAAAAATGTCTAGCAGGCATAATAACAGGTAAATGAAAACCTGGACAATATAAGGTTAAGTGAGTTAAGTGTAGTTACTTGAGTAACAAACATATCATTACTCTTGTAACTGAATATTTACTTATTTGCCTCATTAATTTTACCAATTTTTAGTTTAATATTTGCTAAAACTTTAATCTATCATTCTTTATGGCTAATAAATGAAAATTTCAGTCATTTTTAACGATCGCTGACTTATAACCATCTAGTACTCCACCAACCCCCCAATATAAACCCAGGGAATAGTGCTATTCGTAGATTTTCCCTTAATTTTTCAAATCTTCGTAGTGCGTATTCTATAAACCTTCTTATCTTTTTCGGGAACAATTTAGGAAAAATCTGTAATTCGTTACAAAAATCGATAGTAATGAAATAGCACTGCCACAAAGGCTCCTTTATCATTCTCTTATCAAGTTTTG
>JBCBQE010000745.1:0-3771 GCA_039820385.1 Cyanobacteria bacterium J06635_10 | reverse complement strand
GTGGTACTCAAGCTTATGTGGGTTCGGTGACTTTGGATGGTTTGCTAGTCAGGTTCGCTTTGCATCTTTTTTACCATTATTGCAAAGTAAGTACAATCCCGATACTGATAATATCGAAATTGACGCTGATAGTATAGATGATATTCAACAACGCCCTTTAGATTGGTCGCGACAAGCACCTTTAGTTCAGTATTTAGCCGCAAGAAAAAATCATAAGTTCCCTCCCGTATTAGCCGTAATTAGCCAGCCTTGGGTAGATAATTCTAAAGCGTCTGAATGGGATACTAAAGGACGAGCAAAAAAATCTACTACGGAATTTACGACTTTAGATGATAATGGTAATTTCGGTTTACTAGATATTTCTGAAGAAAATGTAACCATTTATGCACTTGATGGACAGCATAGATTAATGGCGGTACAGGGTTTAATGGAGATTCTCAAATCTGGTAAATTACCGCGTTATAAGAAGGAGAAAGCTGCTGCTAATAGTTTTATTACTATTGACGATTTAATCGATAAATACCGAGTTGAATCAGAGTATTTACAACAATTACCCGAGGAAAAAATCGGTATCGAATTTATTTGTGCTGTAGCCCAAGGAGAAACTCGCGAAGAAGCTAGACGCAGAGTCAGGTCAATTTTTGTACATGTCAACTTGATGGCTGTACCCTTGAGTAAAGGACAATTAGCACAGTTAAATGAAGACGATGGTTTTTCTATTGTTGCTAGAAAGATAGCGGTTAGTCATCCACTTTTAGCAGAGCGTAAAGGTAGAAAAGCGCGTGTAAATTGGAACAGTGCGACGGTGGCAGCAAAGTCAACAGTTTTAACGACTTTGCAAGCTTTAAAAGAGATGTCAGAGCGTTATTTAGAGCACAAATTTCCTCATTGGAAGCCTTTAGATAAAGGTTTAATTCCCATGCGCCCTCTTGATGAAGAATTAGAATCAGCCATAGAAGAATTTAATCAGTTATTTGATAAGTTAGCGAGTTTAGCAAGCTATAAGGTATTGGAATATGAAGATACTCCAATGTTTAGAAGGTTTAGTTTTGAAAAAGATGGTGGGGAAGGTAATATATTATTTCGTCCCGTTGGACAAATGGCATTAGCGAAAGCTTTAGGTATTTTAATATTTGAAAAAGGTTTTTCTATTGAAGATATTTTTGCAAAGCTGCGAAAGTTTGATAGTAAAGGCGGTTTTAGTGGCATGGAATTTCCTAAATCTATTTGGTATGGGGTTTTATATGATGCGAATCGCAAGCGGGTATTAGTTGCGGGAAAGGAATTAGCAACGCGGTTAATCGTTTATATGTTAGGTGGTATTAAAGATAAGATGGAGCGTGCCCAGTTGCGAAATGATTTAGCGAAAGCGAGAACTTTTGAAGAGAATACTGTCGATTTTAAAGGTAATTTTGTAGAGGCGAAGAAGGTGGGGTTGCCGAGTGTTTTGTGAGGGGGGTTTTGGCAAATCACCCTCAGACTGGAAGTCTGGGGCTACACGAACAAAGCCCACCGTAAGGTGGGCTGGAAATTGAGATTCGATGTTAGTAGTCTAGTAAGTTTACCTTGCTTATTTATTAGTAGAAATTTTTATATTTGTAAATAAGAAAATATGTGTTTTTGTAGGTATAATATCTCATGTGTCCCGTTGGGCACTTCGATTTCTGTGTATGTCCTGTTGGGCATCTAATTTTTGAACGTTCTGTTGAGCGTAGGAGAAAAAATGTCTATCAAAATAACACGCCCTTTCTTTGCTACTGTGGCTTGTAGAGCTCATAAAGAAAGTATAGATTCTGGTAGAGTTCTTTGGAATCTAACCGTGCCAGTATGTCAATTACCCAAAGGTTTGCCATTAGATCCAAATGCGAGGTTAGCTAATGAAAAACGGCGAACAGTAAAGGGTATGTTGAAAACTCTCGCCGAACAACCCCAAGAGTTTATATACTATAACAATGGTATTTTAATTATTGCAGATTCTATTCAAGTTAAGGGTCATGGTAATGGAGGCGGATTTGATATAGAACTTCTGTTAGAAACTCCCGATGGAAACGAAGAAGAAAAATTTATTGGCAACGGAATTGTTAATGGTGGGCATACCTACACCGCGATTATGAAAGCCCGCGATCGCTACAACAATTTAAAGTCCAATAATTTGAAAGCCAAAGTTAATCCAGACACGGGAAAAATAGATTATTTAGATTTTGAGCAAGCTTTAGTCCAGATATCTATACTAATTAATGTTAGTCAAGAACAAATATCAGATATTAGCAGATATCGTAACACTAGTGAAAGTGTAGAAGAGTTTAGTTTAAAGAATCTAGCTGGAGAATGGGATATTATTCAGCAGCATCTTTCTCCTAAATATAAACAATATGTGGCTTTCAGGGATGGAGAAGATAAAAAATTTGATGTTACTGATTTAGTTCGTCGTCTTGCTTGCATAAATAATAAACTTTACCCTTGGCGAGGGGCTGATGGAGTAGCTAGTAAAAATCCAACTCCAGCTTTCACTTCTTATGGCCGTCTGATTAAAAATTGGAAAAAAGAAGATTTTATACAAGTTGTTCCTCTACTTGACGGTCTTCTTCATATTGAAGAACTTCTTCGTAAAGAATACGATAATACAAAGGGAATTAGTAGGTACAATGGCATTGAAAAGAAGGATTATAAATTTATAACGGGCAAAAAATTTAGTCATACACTTGCCTTACCTTTTATTTTTCCTATTCTTGCTGCATTCCGTGTATTCGTTAAGGATGGAAAGTGGGAGCAACCTGTTGAACAGTTGTGGAGAGAAATGGGAAGTACCCTTGTTACCAAATTATTAGAAGCTTATAAAAATGAAGGAAGAGGAAATCCTGCTTTCTTTGGTCGTTCAACATCAACTTGGTCTAATCTTCTTTTAACTCCAATGGAACTTAAGATAAGGCTAACTGAGTAATCGAGTTACTTAACTTACTTTCTGGTTCCTAGTGTAGAGTATACATTTATTTAGCCCACCCAAGTGGGCTTTGTAATTATAGCCCCAGTCTTCCAGGCTGAGGGCTGAGGGCATATTCTCAAGACAAAAACTTACTCAAATCAAATTCCTCTTCCTGCTTCTCTTCCTTAAATCTTTCCGAACTTAATATCAACAAAAGTCTTTCCGAATAATCCACCGCACCCCGCAATTCAGTTTGTAATATTTCCAAACCACCATTGGCATATTCTTCAAAAATATTATTGCGTTGAGTTTGAGGCTCTTCCTGAATTACCGAAATTACTTTTATATCTTTAGTCTCAGTAATTCCAATTAATTTAATTACCCAGTCGTATCCCATTGAAGCAAAAGTTTCTACTTTAATCGGTGAAGGCTCTCTTTTAGAAATCTCTCCTAAAGGTACGCGGCGATCGCGCTTTTTACCCAAAGTAGCTGCAAATATTACCACATCAGCGAAAGTTTGAAAAGGTCCAGTTGCACCATTCCCAGATGTTAAACTTTTTACTAATTCTGCCTTATCTTTTGCAACCCTGATTCTACCAGTTTCAGCCATATTTTTATTATTTTCCTTTATTTTTAGAGGTGAGATATTATATTTGTTTGAATTACCAACTCTTTTAAATTCTTTCCTCCGCGCTCTCTGCGCCTCTGCGGTTTTTCTTAATCCGTAATCTTCTTGTAGAAAGAAAGAATAATGGTGCGTTACGGCATTTTGAAATCTATAACCTAAAATCTAATTGTCTCCTGCCCTAACACACCCTACAATCTGAATTTAAAAATAATGGTGCGTT
>JBCBQE010000744.1:0-3773 GCA_039820385.1 Cyanobacteria bacterium J06635_10 | reverse complement strand
TCACAATAAAATTAATTGCTCCTAATATACTACTTAATCCCGAAATGTGTAATGAAAAAATCGCTAGATCAACGGAAGCGCCAGGCATCCCAACAAGCGATGATAAAGGTGGGTAGCATATTTAATTTTAATTATATTAAAATTAAATATATGGACTATACCTTATATTAATATGTGATCTTTGCCCAGCCAAAACACTCTTAAATCTTTTTTTTCAAGCTTTTTTTGGTTGGGCAAAAAGGCAAAGAGGCAAACAAGGGCTTTTACCAAGAAAGCAAGAAGACTAATTTATTTAATCATTTCAAAATGCGTAGATTATTGATCTTGCTTTAAAATCTTGATCGGATAGCATGGATAATTGATCTTGCTTTTAAAGTCTTTATTTTATTTTCTTTATTTTATTTTTTTTACGTAAAGTTCTAAGCCATAGAGAAAATTCAAAACTTTTTATACCTAAAAGACGTCCATTTATTGCATTTGCAATTAAGTATAAAGTGTCTGTATTTTTAGTGTCCAACATTATATAATTATTTGAATATTTTAATGCAGATTGTACATTAAATAGGTGATGAATTCCAATAATAATGTGCTGATCATATGCTTGTCCTATAGAAAAACCGTGCTGCCCATTGCTCAAAATGTAAAAACTGCCTTCGGCTTCTATAAATCCGGCTAGCCAATCCAAATCAAGAACTTTTTGTACGCTCGTGCCGTTGCTCCATATAGGGCTTATCCGGTCTGTTTTTCTATCTAGGGATTGTTGTAGCTCCAAGATTTTTCCAGGCGTAGCATTATCTTCTTGCATCATATGAAGTGCTTTTTTAATAATATGCACAGCTGCATATTTCATAGATCTTAAATGAAATTCACTAAATAAAGGTATCAAAACGGAGTACCATAAAGCTTTACTACGGACACGATAAGTAATTGTGGATCCGCTGTAAGTAATCTTACCAATCCCTAAAATCCTTTTAAGTCTATAAATAGCACGACTATTATATCTGTGCAATGTTACTTTTAAAACAGGCACCCATTTTGTTTTTTCTTTATTGGTCCATTCTAATCCAATATGCCCGTCACCATCTATTAGTCCTACAGCCCATTTTTGCTCACTGTTAATACCTCCACGTGTAGTCTCTGAAGAAATAATATTTTTTTTTTATATTGTTTTAGTATTGTGTATTGAATTTATTATATTTTGTGCTTTTGCGTTTTCTGGACTAAAGAAACAAAAAAGCAAAAGCATTATTTCCGGCGGATTGTCTTCCGATTTAAATCTTATGACGAGCCCGTTTTACACTTTAACATATCCAGTCTTTTTACTAGCATGTAACTCAGTAATTTAAATCTTATCAAGATGTTCCCGCATCGAGTGGAGTTTTTTAAAGCTGTGGTCTATCTATACGTTTTCAGATCACAGCAGGACCACCAATCTACCTTTAAATGGTCCACCCTGTTCCGGCACCTGTTTCAACTAAAGCAGAGCTTAAAAGCAGCATTAATGAAACTGGAAGAAGTAGGGTCGAATGCCAGCCCCAAACAAAATAGTATATTACATAGTGGTGAGCTAATGTACAGACGTTCCAACTTGAGTAAAATCCCATCGGATTACCTACCTCGTAGCGTATCTTTTGAGTTTTATACTCGAATGGTTCGCCTGTCATAACGTATCTCCATGCTTTGGAATATGTCGAGGGGAACCAACACCCTCCCTCCGAACTGCACGTGCAAGTTTCCCCGCATACAGCTCTCCACCCAAACCATTAGAGCAGCAGTTATTTGCCTTTAAGCTTGGACAGCGAGATTCCATCGTAAAGACCAGCATGAATTTGCCGATGGCAACTCGCGCAAACCGGTATCTGTTTCCTATTTAGGGCGGACATTACTTTGATGAAACCGGAACCGATCTTGTTAGACTTCCTGAGGTGTTTGACATGGTGCATCTCTATGCCATCCTCACGTCCACACACCCAACAACAAGCGAACAAGTCAAATTGCGATTTCACCCGCCAATTTAGTATGTCCATCGGATCCATACGCAAAGTTTTTGTCTCTTGGAATTTTCTTGTCTTCCTAAAGGTATCTGGGATATATAAGCCCACAGGTTTATCATCCAGAGTTTTAAGATACGTTCCAAACTTCTTAAACACAGCGGCTCTTCTATAGAGCCTAAATTTGCGGGCCAAAGTTTTTGCACATGAATGTCTCAAAATGAATTTAACGATGGACACGAATTTTGAGTAGTTATCCACAAAGGAAAAATAGTTCAAGTAGCCTCTGATTACGGCGTTATATCTGTGGACAATATTTCTATGGTCCAAGAATATCCATTTAGGAATTGAACCCGTGACAACAGTGTGCAGCTTTACCTCTTTGATGAACCCATTGCTTTTGAGTTTCGCAATGATTTCGTCAAAGGGAGCATAGAAGTAAGGACGAACTTGATTGATCCTAGATTTTATTAGGCCGCGTCCCGTTCTTCTATGCACTATTTTAGCCTCCTTAGATTTTGGAACATTGAAATATACACCAAGGAATTTTGCACGCTCCGAAGGCATATGCGTTATACGCGTCTTGTCTAATGATAGTTCTATCTTCAACGCATCCTTCAGAAAGGCCTGAATCTCTGACAGAACAGTTTCAGCTAAGCTCTTGGGTCCAATCACGCCCACGATCCAATCGTGGGCATATCTGACGTAGTGAATTCTGTAACCAGTACGGATCCCGGAAGGCATGCTGTTCTTTAGCTTTGTAAGGGATCTAATTTCCGTAAGAAGGTCCTTATCTCCACAGGCCTTATACCGCGTATACAATTTTGATATTTTGTGATAAACGGAAGCAATTGAAGGATTGACCTTCGAAATATTGCGACTGTTAGAGGAGAATTTTTGTGAAACGACCGACATGAATTCATCGAACGCATGCAGGTATATATTAGATAAGAGAGGCGATATAACACCACCTTGTGGTACACCCAAGTCAGTAGGTTTCAGTTCCCTGTCTGACTTCTTTTTGTGTGGGGTGATTTCAACATAACCGGCCTTGACTAGCTTCCAGTATAAATCGATAAACCTTTTATCCTTTATACGTTCCGCTAGCATATCAGCAAGTATGGAATGATCCACCGTGTCGAAGAAAGCCTTAATGTCTCCTTCAATCACCCATGTTATTCCGTTCCACTTGGAAACTTGTTTTAGGGCGGTGTGTTGGTTGCGCCCAGGTCGAAAGCCTGTGTTACAGTCCTTGAAAAGGGGCTCCCAGGTCGCTTCTAGAACAATTTTCATGACGCCTTGCACGAGTTTATCCCTGGGCGATGGTATGCCCAGAGGCCTTAACTTACCATTGGGTTTAGGAATATAAACTCTCCGCACTGGACGGAATTGAAAGGATTGGTCTTTTAGCTTATCAATAATATTGTCAATATCACTAATGCTAATTCCATCTAACGTCTCCTCGTCAATGCCTTTTGTCATATTCCCAGGTTTGGACTTCATTTTTGAATAGACGAATAGGAAAACAGACCGGTGTAGCATACGAGAGTACACGTCCGTAGTCTCACCCCTTTCGAGACTTCTAATTAGTTCCTCAACTTTAAGGCCGGTCCCGTTGTGATGGGAACCCGCGTTAAAAGGTAAACTTAGTTCGAGCTGTCCCCCTTCAACCTCAGCAGTTATCGTTCCCCCTGAGTCTAATACGAGGACTCCGTCAACATAGGGATTACTCCCCTTAGCCGATCTCGTAGTTGATTTCTTATGGTTGATCTCCTCCTTAGG
>JBCBQE010000743.1:0-3774 GCA_039820385.1 Cyanobacteria bacterium J06635_10 | reverse complement strand
CCGCGCTGTCGCGCACCCTCCCCGCTTGCGGGGAGGGTTGGGGAGGGGTGTACTTCATTTACCTGCAAACTGCTGTAATTAAATTATTAATCTTAATCATGAACGATAAATTTGATATTAAACTATTAAAGCAATTTTGGAAACTAGCAAAACCTTACTGGTTCTCTTCCGATAAATGGGGAGCTATTGCACTTCTAATCTTATTAATAATACTATCAATAATTGGTACCGCATTACTATTAATAGTTAGTATTTTTCTCGGAGAAGTTACCACAGCTTTAGCAGAACAAAATCAAGAATTATTTATCCAATCTATATTAATATTTATTGGCATAATAGTAATTGGCGTACTTTTACTATCTCTAAAAAGTTACGTACAAGCTAAACTTTCTCTTTATTGGCGACGCTGGTTAACCTATCAATTTCTAAATGGGTATTTTGATCGTCAAACCTTTTATCGCTTTAGTTTTAACTCGGAAATAGATAATCCAGACCAACGTATAGCAGAAGATATCAAAACTTTTACCTTACAAGCGGTTAACTTTTTAATTATTCTTCTTGATTCTATATTACAACTAATTGGTTTCGTGGGAATTTTATGGATAACATCAATTCCGTTAACCCTATTTTTAGTAGGCTATGCTATTTTTGGAACGGTAATTACGACCATTTTATTTGGTCGAATTTTGATTCAAATTAACTTCGAGCAAATTAAATACGAAGCTAATTTCCGTTATAGTCTAACAAGGGTTCGGGAAAATGCGGAGGCTATTGCTTTTTATCAAGGAGAAAATTCAGAATCGAAACAAATTCAATCGCGTTTTTGGCAAGCTTTTACAAACTTTCAGCGGTTAATTAATTGGCAATTAAGACTTAATTTATTTCAAAATAGCTATCAATATATTACCTTTCTTTTACCAGCCATTATTCTTGCTCCCCGAATCTTATCTGGAGAGTTAGAAGTAGGAGCATTTGCGAAAGCTGGTGCAGCTTTTAGAAGTATTTTGCTAGCTTTAACTTTAATTGTGACGCAGTTTGAAGAATTAAGTAACTTTGCAGCAGGGATTAATCGTTTAGAAAGTTGTGCAAAATTTGCACGTACAGCACATAAAATTCCTCACGGGGCATTAATTATTGATTTTAAAGAAGATGAATTTTTTGCTACGGAAAATTTAACTTTATACACTCCAGATTATCAAACTACATTAGTTAAAGATTTATCCCTCCAAGTTAATCGGGGTGAATCATTATTAATTGTTGGTGCTAGCGGTGTAGGAAAAAGTTCTCTTCTCAGAGCAATGGCTGGTTTATGGTATTCCGGAGATGGTTCCATTATTATTCCCCCTCAAGAAAGAATATTATTTTTACCTCAACGTGCTTACATGATTTTAGGTTCCCTAAGAGAACAACTTTTGTATCCCCATCAACAGCAAGATGTCACCGACGAGCAACTTTTACACATATTAGATAAAGTTAATTTATCTTTAATTGGGAATAAAATTAATAGTTTAGATACAATAGCAGAATTTAATAAAATACTTTCAATCGGAGAACAACAGCGTCTTGCTTTTGCTCGTTTACTGCTTGCTCAACCGCAATACGCTGTTTTAGATGAAGCTACAAGTTCTCTAGATGTTAAAAACGAAAAATTACTCTATACGCAATTACAGCAGAGCTATATTACTTATATCAGCGTTGGTCATCGTTCTACATTAGTAGACTATCATGATTCAATTTTACGAATTAATAATGACCATAGTTATAATCTAATGTCGAAAGAAGAATATAAACATTATTCATAGTCTTATATTTGATTAATTTTAAAAAGATTAATTTAAAAAGATTAATTTAAAAAGATTAGTTTTCCCAGAAACTATGTAAAGACGTAACACTGTTACGTCTCTACATTTGGTGCTTAATTTGTAGATGCATAACTGATTCAATTATTTTTTCTTAGTTGCTATCCCCAACTTCGCACCTTTCACCAATCGCACCTTATCCATAACCGCTACAATTGTCCCGTGATTTACCGCTTCATCAGCATTCAACACCACCATTAAAGGTTGTTCGGGTTCTACCTTTTCTTTCACCCTTGCTTCTAATTGCTCCAAAGTAATTGGATCCTTGTTCAAAGATAATGTTCCATCCTTCTTTACCGTCAGAGTAACTCGCGCTGGTTGGGTTGTTTTTTCCGCACTAGAAGCTTGGGGTAAATTGACTGGTAAACCTTCTGAACGTGTTAAAAACAGAGTTGACATCACAAAGAAGGTCAAAATAGCGAATATCACATCAATCATCGGCACAATATTAATCTGTGCTGGTATATCCGCTTCATCTGGTAGACGCATTTATTTGTCTCCTCGTTCGTAACGACGACGGAAAATTAATTCTAACTCTCCACCATATTCTTGAATTAAGGCCATCTGCCTTTGATAAAATCCTCGAAATAGATTGGCAAACACAAGCGTGAAAATTGCCACAACTAAACCACTAGCGGTAGAAACTAGTGCTTCACTAATACCCCCAGTTACATTTGCAGTTTGGGAACTTCCCACATCACCAAGATTCAAAGAAGAAAAAGAACCAATTAACCCTAATACAGTACCCAGAAGCCCTAACAATGGCGAAAGAGCAATAATAGTGTCAAATATATTTTGGAAGCGTTTGAGTAAAGGTATTTCCGCTTGAGCTTGACTTTCAAGGGCTAAACGAAACTCTTCCGGAGTTGCTTCTTCTAGTTGTAGCGCAGTGAGAAAAATTCGAGGAATAGGTAAATGTGCATTTCTTTTCAATAAATCAATTGCACTCACAACATTATTCCCACGATAGAAAGTTAGTGCATTTCGTACTACTTTAGTCTGACGAATATTTATGTTTAGCCAAAAAAATATCCGTTCGAGAATTAGCGCGAATGCTAATATCGAAAAACCCAGTAGTGGTATGATGACTATGCCACCAGCCGAGAATAGATTATTTATTGCCATTTAGAGCGTTATTATTACCTTCATTAATGTAATTACTACCGCCTACAGATATAGATGATAGTAGTTTTCAACTTAAATTAGAACAAATGGATAGCTGATGTCAATCATAGTAAGTTATAAAATTAGTTATTCAAAATTAACTGTTGATTCATCTTATATAAATTAATTTATAATATATTGTAAAACTATTAATTAAATAGATAATTTGATTATTATTCTTCGCTAAAAATGTAATTAAAACTACCTATAAAATCAAATAAAGCTAAATACTCATAAGCTCCCTCTCCTGGCGGAAGGAGAGGGGTGGGGTGAAGTAAACCAATATTGCACGGAAAATTAACTTCAATAAATTTGATTAATTTAATATTTTCTTGAGTTGATTAGAAGCCGATTCTACTTTATCAATACTGCCAGGATTTACTAATCCATGATAATCAAACACATAAACCTTTTCATTTTGAGCAGCTTTTAGCTTCCCCCAAAAAGATTTTGATTTCAATTGATTAATTACTCCGACTCTTGAAGGATCAACGACTAATAAAATCTCTGGATTTTCTTGAATTATTTTCTCTTCCGACAGAGTTACATAACCTTGTCCGATTGAATTTCCCTGTAAATCCGCTGTTAAATTATTCGCATTAAATTTATTTAATAAATCTCCAGTCCAACTATTTTTATTCGGAGACAAAACTGGTTGACTGCTAACTAAAACGAGAATAGAAGAATTGTTATTTGGTATATCTTTTAAAATTGAATCTAATTTTTCTAACAAAGGCTTTGCGTCTGTATT
>JBCBQE010000742.1:0-3783 GCA_039820385.1 Cyanobacteria bacterium J06635_10 | reverse complement strand
ATCTCCCCCCTCTCCCCCCTCTAACCCATTTGTTTGATATATTTACTGATGTGGTAAATATTTCTGTGGATAGATGAGTAATCACACTTGGGTGCTAGAATCTCATAATCGTACGAATTCAGAAACAAATCTGCAAGAATCGCAACTTCACGAACCGATGTTTTATTATTTTGCTTATGGTTCTTGTATGTGTCCGGTGGATTTGAAGCGCACTATGGGTGAAAATACTCACAAGTATGTGATGGGTGCGGGAGTTCTCAATGGTTATCGATTGGGATTTTACCGTTATAGTGCTTCTCGCAAATGTGGCGTGTTGGATGTGGTAAAAGATTCCAATCGCAATGTACATGGCGTACTTTATAAATTACCTTGGCGACTCAGCGAAAGTCTGGATAAGCGTGAAGATGTGCCTAGTGGTGGCTATCGTCGCGAGTCTGTAGATATTGATTTTCAAGGAAAGGTATATAAAAATGTCCGCACCTATGTGGTGGTAAATAAACTTGTGTCGGAGATTGCCCCCAATGATTGGTATTTCAACGTTGTGTTGCGGGGTGCGATTACTTGTAAATTACCCCAAGAGTATTGTTGGGGTTTGTTTAACCATATGCATAGTTTGCAGTCTTCTCAATTGTCAGTTAACAGTTAACAATTAACAATTATCAATATAATTTTGTAGGCTAACGTTAGTTAAAGAGTACTGCACTATGATAAGTAATTGATTGGTGCGTGACGGCAGTATTAAGCTTTAAGTTGTGTTTTACGATCGATCCTAGCCGTCACACACCCTACATCTGAAGGAATAAATAAATTCCCTTAATCTAAAATTGACCACTCACTAGTAGGGTGTTGTTAGTAGGAGAGTAGGGCAGGTACGTCAATTACCTGGTGCGTGACGGTAGCATTTATTTGTTGAATTATTTTTTATGCGTTTCGCTCCCTACGACACCCTACATCTGAAAGAAGAAATAAATCCCCTTAAATACCCCCGCTCTTTTTCTGTTTAACGATTACTACTATTGGCTGTACATTCTCAGTAACTTCACCTTCTGCTTTTAGGTTTTCGATTACCTATCCAACCTTTTTGAATATTTTACCTGTACCACTACGCTTTGCATTTGCAGGAAAAAAATTAGACACAAACTAAGAGTAAAACAACTAATTCTTGTTAGTTATTTTTCTACTGGGTAATTAGTATCAGGAGCCAAAGCTCTTTAAATTAAATTTTCCACCTATATAAATAAATGATGTATTTTAAATTAGCAGGTAATTTATGTTTTTTTTTACATTATTTGTAAGGTTTATTACGGAAAAATGCGGTTAAATATGATAATTTGTATCAATAATTACGTCAAATCTAACTCCCTATTCCCTACTCCTTTTTTTAACAAAATCTACCATTAGAATGAGGACGAAAACATAAAAAAGAGAGTATTAAATTTAGAGAAGTCATTGAATAAAATCTAATGATTAAAATCTGTAGAATAAAAATTATTGGCGAGTATACGGATTTGATGTAAGCGCGATTGTAATTATTTAAGTATATAAAAATAAATAATCATAAGTTTCTATGGTAAACACTCCTCCATCTCAAGGTTCAGATGCTCAATCTCAAGTAGAAAATCCTCAAGCTGAAGTTGAAGCGATCGTGGAAACATCGGATTCTAGTGCTGATATTGATTTGGAGTTTCTCTACACCAGGGATATTGAATTCCGTCAAGAAACTATTTATTTTATTGTAGTTGACCGTTTTAACCATGGTAATCCTCAGAATAATCTAGGTATAAATTCGCAACTTTACGATCCTGAGAAAAAAGAATGGGGTAAGTATTGGGGTGGAGATTTACAAGGAATTATTGATAAATTAGATTATCTGAGAAATATGGGAGTTACTGCAATTTGGTTAACTCCTTTATTCGAGCAAGTTGAGGAATTATTTATTGAAAGTGCGGCGATTCATGGTTATTGGACAAAAGATTTTAAACGGTTGAATCCTCGATTTATCGCACCTGATGATGAACCTTCTTTGAATAAAACTCAAGATAAAAAAAATACCGTTTTTGACAGATTAATCACGGAATTGCACAACCGCAATATGAAGCTAATCTTAGATATTGTGTGCAATCATAGCAGCCCCGATACGGGTGGTAGTAAGGGTGAATTGTACGATGATGGGGTCAAAATTGCCGATTTTAACGATGATAAAGGCCATTGGTATCATCATTATGGTGAAGTAAACGATTGGGAAAATGAATGGCAGGTACAAAACTGTGAATTGGCCGGTTTAGCAACTTTTAATGAGAATAATATTCAATATAGAAATTATATCAAATCAGCTATTAAGCAGTGGTTGGATAGAGGAGTTGATGCTTTAAGGGTAGATACAGTTAAACATATGCCAATTTGGTTTTGGCAAGAGTTTAACAGTGAAATGTACAATCACAAACCAGATGTATTTATCTTTGGGGAATGGATTTACAGTCATCCAGAAAACGATCGCTCTGTAGAATTCGCGAATAATTCTGGTATGACTATCCTGGATTTTGGATTGTGTATGGCACTTCGTCAAGCTTTAGCAATGAATGATGAAGCGGGGTTTTATTTAGTAAATGACATTTTAAAACAGGATTATCGCTACAACGGTTCGAGGGAATTGATAACATTTATCGATAACCATGATATGCACCGCTTCCTGACTCTTAACCCGGATATTGATAGTTTGCGTTTAGCAATTGATTTTTTAATGACTAGTCGGGGAATTCCCTGTTTATTTTACGGTACCGAACAATATCTGCATAACGATACCAATGCAGATGATAAAATCTTCGGAAATAACGATCCTTACAATCGTCCGATGATGGAGAAATGGGATACAGATACTGACATTTATTGGGATGTAAGAAAGCTTTCCGGGTTGCGTCGTTTGAATCCTGCGGTATCGATGGGTAGTCAGTGGGAGAAATATATTACACCAAATGTTTTCTGTTACGTGCGCCGCTACAATGGCTCTCGGTGCTTTGTAGCTTTAAATAGAGGTTATCCTCTAACCATAAAAGTAGTTGATACCGAGTTACCGGATAGAGAACATACTTGTGTATTAACAGGGCGTAAATTTGAAGTCAAAGATGGAAAAATTTATAATTTAGAGCTTGGTGCAAAAGAAGCGATCGTTATCAGTCATGTAGGAGAAAGATTGAAAGCGCTAACTATAGTTAGAGCGCAATTAAATGGAGTACAAACTCAACCTGGTGAAAGAATTGTAGTAATTGGGGATTGTCCAGAATTAGGTAATTGGGATATCAAGAAAGCATATCCTTTGGAGTATATTAATTCTAATACTTGGTTTGCTGAAATTCCCTTTAATGAAAGTGCTGGTAAACTGATCAGTTATAAATATGTAATCTTACGAGAAGGGGCTTCCCCTTTACGGGAAAACTTGCTTGCTCGTCGTTGGGTAATTACCAATGAAGGTACGGTGAAGTGGAGAGATACTTGGAACAATGAACAGTGAACAGTGAACAGTGAACAGTGAACAGTGAACAGTGAACAGTGAACAGTGAACAATTAACAATGAACAATTAACAATACACATTTTTATTGTAGGGTGTGTGACGCTTTGAAAAAATTTGAACCTAGCGATAAGTAAGGATTAAAGCGTCACACACCCTACAATAAAATGTGTTGTTTTACCAAAAATTTTAATTGTTTAGAAATTACAATACGATCGTAATTACTGGTTGGTGCGTGACGCTATAATCCTTACTTATCGCTAGGTTCAAATTTTTT
>JBCBQE010000741.1:0-3783 GCA_039820385.1 Cyanobacteria bacterium J06635_10 | reverse complement strand
TGAAGCTAAACTACAGGAATTTACTGGTAAAATGCTCCAAGATTTAGGAGCAGCAGTTAGTAGCTCATTAGTATTAATTGGTGATAAACTTGGTCTTTATCAGGCGATCGCCACTCATGGTTGCGTAGATTCAACCAAGCTCGCAGAATTAACTAATATCAGTGAAAGATATGCCAGAGAATGGTTAGCCGCACAAGCAGCATCGGGTTATATCGAATATGATGCTCAAACTGAGCAGTTTAGCATGAGTGCCGAACAAATAGCCGTATTTGTTGATGAGGATAGTCCAACTTATATGATGGGTGCTTTTTATTCCCTTTCTTCAGTATGGAGTAGTGAACCATCATTAGTGGAAGCTTTTCGTAGTGGCGGAGGTTTGAGTTGGGGAGATCACAGTGAATGTCTGTTTTGTGGTACCGCCAAATTTTTCCGTCCTACCTACCAAACTTATCTTACCTCTGAGTGGCTAACATCCCTTGAAGATGCGATAGAAAAACTGAACAAAGGATCAAAAGTTGCTGATGTAGGCTGTGGACATGGATGCTCAACTATAATTATGGCAGAAGCATTCCCTAATTCAGAATTTTTTGGGTTTGATTTTCATGAACCTTCGATCGCAGCGGCACAAAAGCAAGCCGAAGCAAAAGGCCTCAAAAATGTAACATTTGAAGTAACTACCGCTAAAGCTTATCCCGGTAATAACTACGATTTAGTCGCATTTTTTGATTGTTTACATGATATGGGAGATCCTGTTGGCGCGATCGCTCATGTCAAAGAAACTCTAAAACCAGATGGAACATTAATGTTAGTTGAACCATTTGCCCACGATCAACTAGCAGATAATTTAAATGACCTTGGTAGAGTATTGTATAGTTTTTCAACAACAGTTTGTACTCCATCATCCTTAAGTCAAGACGTGGGATTAGCTTTAGGTGCTCAAGCTGGAGAAAAACGACTACAGGAAGTTGTTAATGCCGGAGGTTTTAGTAGATTTCGTCGAGCCAATGAAACGCCATTTAATCTAATTTTAGAAGCTCGTATTTAAAGATTTTTAAACTATTACCGTCGTCAATATATATTTATTGAAGGCGGTATAAGGACTTATATATGAACAACAATAAACAGAACATAAAACAAGACATTTTTAAAAATCTTAAAGAAAAAAATATTAAGTTCGTCCGCGTCGTTTTCTGTGACAATGCTAATATCATCCGTTCCAAAGCATTTCATATTGATGTATTACCAGAACACTTCGATACAGGTGTCAGCATTACGGTAGCGCAACAAGCATTCTCTGTTATGGAAGATGGGGTAATTCCTGAAACAGGGCTTGCTCCCGTTGGTGAAGCTTGGTTAATCCCAGATTGGTCTACCCTCAGTATATTGCCCTATGCTCCCACTCACGCTATGGTAATTGGGGATATTTTCAAAGATGCTTCACCTTGGTCTTTGTGTCCCCGTGGTTTTCTTAAACGAGTCATCGCCACAGCGGAAAGTGTCGGTTTGCAAATAAAAGCGGCTTTTGAGAACGAATTCTATTTGATCAAATCTACCTCTGATGGTATTGCTCCTACCGATAACACAGTTTTTGCTTCAACATACGGGATGGATATCAACCGCGCTGTAATTGACGATATTGCCGACGCTCTCACCGCTCAGGGGATTCAAGTAGAATTGTATCATCCAGAATCAGGACCAGGGCAGCAAGAAATTTCGATTCGTTATACCGACGCATTGCAAGCTGCTGACAGACAAATTGCCTTCCGAGAAACAGTGAGAGGAGTAGCACTTAAACATGAACTCACGGCTTCTTTTATGCCGAAAATTTTTGCAGAGCAAGCTGGTAGCGGTTGTCATTTACATCTGAGTCTCTGGGAAGGAGAGCAAAATATTATTCCCGATCCAAATGGGATTGGAGGAATCTCGAAAACTGCTCGTAGTTTTATTGCTGGGATTCTGGAGCATTTACCTAGTTTAATGGCATTAACAACACCCAGCGTTAACTCTTATCGTCGGATTCTTCCTCACTTCTGGAGTGGTGCGTTTCGTGTTTGGGGGTTAGATAACCGAGAAGCTGCTGTGAGAGTACCGAGTAATTTTAGTTCACCATCTCCCACTCATTTTGAATTGAAAACCGTTGATGCTTCCGCTAATCCTTATTTAGCATTGGGAAGTGTAATATCAGCAGGTTTGGATGGAATTAAGCGCAACCTCGTACTTGGGGAACCAGTGAATGTCGATCCAGGAAATATTGCGATAAGCCTGCATAGCATGCGCTTCGCGATCGCAGATAGACAAGCACGGAAAATCGAGGCTTTACCAAATTCCTTGGGTTCGGCGATCGCTAATTTGAATAATAATGATATGCTAAAAAATGCTTTAGGGTCAGAATTAGCAAAAGCATTTATTGCCGTTCGTCAAGCTGAGTGGGAAGCAATGAAAGATATGGAAATCGAAGAAGAAGTCAAGATATTGCTGTCACGATATTAATTAAAGGTGGAAAAAAATGGAACTGGGGGATATTCCTGTAATCGATCAACACGCTCATAATGTATTGAAGCCAGAAGCGATCGCCAATTATCCTTATTCTGCTGCTTTTACCACAGGTAATCATCCCGATATAATTAATGATCATGCTTGTCAGACTCTGTTTTATCGTCGAAGTTTGCGGGATATAGCATATCTATTAAAATGCAAACCTCAAGAATCAAAAATTTTAGCCCAACGAGATAATTTAGGGTTAGAAGAGTTAACTAAAACTTGTTTTAATGCTGCAAATCTAGATACTATTTTCTTAGATGATGGCTTTCTTCCAGAGCAAATTTTACCTTGGCAATGGCATCAACAATTTGTGCCAGTAAGGCGGTTACTAAGAATAGAAGATGTAGCACAAAATCTCATTCCCCAAGTGAATAGCTTTGAGGAATTCTGGGACAGATTTAGAGCAGAAATTGACCCCCCACCTCCAGAAGTAGTAGCTTTTAAAAGTATTGCAGCTTATCGCACGGGTTTAGAAATTCAACCTGTAAAACTGGAAGTGACGAAGTATCAATTTAATACGATAAAACAAGCAACAGGAGATAAACCACCCCGTTTGAGCGATAAATCTTTGATTGACTTTTTAGTCATCCAGACATTGGAAGTCGCAGCTAAACATAAAATGCCGATACAATTCCACACAGGATTTGGCGAGCCAGATTTAGATTTACGTCAATCAAATCCTTTGCACTTACGATTATTATTAGAAGATAATAACTTTCGTAATGCCAGCATTGTTTTATTGCATACTTCTTATCCTTACACCAGAGAAGCCGGTTATTTAGCATCCGTTTATCCAAATGTTTATCTAGACTTTGGACTAGCAATACCTTACTTAAGTGTTTCCGGAATGCGAAATACAGTGAGGCAATTAATAGAGTTAGCACCTATTAGTAAATTGATGTATTCATCCGATGCTTATTTAATTCCTGAGTCGTATTATTTAGGTGCGAAATGGGGACGAAAAATTTTAGGTCAAGTATTGGATGAATCCATCAAAGATGGGGATTTAACTACTAAAGAAGCCAAAGAAATCGCCATAGCTATTTTAGGAGGCAATGCCACTCAGCTTTATAAATTAAAAATGAGTTAGGAGTTGTCAATGATCAATGATCAACGATCAATTATTAGTTGTTCACTGTTCACTGTTCACTGTTCACTGTTCACTGTACACTGTTCACTGTTCACTGTTCACTGTTCACTGTTCACTCTTCACTGTTCACGGTTCACTGTTAGCTGTACCAC
>JBCBQE010000740.1:0-3790 GCA_039820385.1 Cyanobacteria bacterium J06635_10 | reverse complement strand
GCTAGCAAGAGCCGATTTGCGCGGTGCTGTTTTAGAAAATGCCAGTCTTACAGGAGCAGATTTAGGCGAAGCAAGATTGAACGATGCCGATTTATACGGGGCTCGTTTAGGTCGTGTTGTTGCCATTGGGACGCAATTGTCTAATGCTAATTTAATCAAAACTGAATGGCAAGGAGCAGACTTGTCATCAGCTTATCTTGACCGAGCTAATCTTAGTAATGCTAATCTAAGTGCTACTCGACTTACTGGTGCTATTTTACGTTCTACCAATCTCTCATACGCCAACTTACGAAATGCTGACCTTAGTCTTGCAGATTTACGGGGTGCAAATTTAGCGGGAGCAGATTTTCAAGGAACAATACTCTCTCCCAAACAGCAAAATCCAGCAGATCAATTTGTTGAAACACCGACAACTGGGGATCAATCTGCTGTTGTCAGAGGTGTTGATTTTAGTCAAGTTAAAAATTTGAATACTAAGCAGTTAGCTTACATTTGTACTCAGGGAGGTTTTCATACTCGTTGTCCCTAGGGGAAAATGAGGAGAGGGAGTTAGGAGTTAGGAGTTAGGAGTTAGGGAGTTAGTAAACTTTAACATGCAGAACTTTGACCTTTAACTACTCCTATCCCTCTGTGGTTAATCCAAAATCCAAAATTAAAGATGGCTTGGGGAGTGGAAAAATGAAGTGTGTTAAGTATTTAGCGTCCGTACTTTTAGTTAGCTCAAGTTTGAGTTTGGCTTTTTTGGCAAAACCTGCACAAGCTCAAGTTGCATACGGCAGTTATGTAGGTGTAGGTCCCACAGTTGGTGTATCAGATGGAACTCAAGTTGGAGGTGTTCTTGCCGTCCGCTATAAGCTTTTAGAAACACCCGTGTCTTTCCGTACTCAAGCTTTAGTTGGTGAAAGTACGGCGGTTGTACCTACTGTTTCTTACGATTTTCCTCTGAATTGGCAGACGGATGCTTATCTAGGGGCTGGATTAGTTTTAGCTGGTGGCGATACGCCTTCACCTGTTGGTAATCAAATTAGTTTTGCTTTGCAACCAGGTGTCGATTATATGGTACCTAACAGCAATACTGTGATTTTTGGTAATGCGATTATTGCTTTTGATGCTTATCGTGACAAGGGTGGTACTGCTGTTTCAGTTCAGGGTGGTGTTGGTTTAAGGTTTTGAATTAGCAGTAATTTTGTTGAATTATCACCATTCAATATTTGATCGAATAAAAATCCAGTTTCTTGAAAAAGCTGGATTTTTCATTGTGTAGTCATCATAAGTAGGAATTAACCCCACCCTAGCCCTCCCCGCAAACAGTGAGGGAACAAAATTTTTTAGTTGACCTACAATTTCCGCAAAAAAATGGGGCAGGGGCACCCTTTTTTAAGGTTCCATCTCGTGACTTCAAGCAGCAATTCCATGCTCAAATTCGCCTAATTCTTGTGCTTGGGCTATGTAATTTTGACCGTAGATTTTAGCTATTCTTCCTGTTTGTACCAAGACGCTTCGTACTTCAAAGTTGGAAAAATCAGCGAGGTTGCGATTACGCCACAGTGCCATTCCAGCTGCAATCCCAACTCCTTGTCCAACTCCGCAATTAAATTCTACAATTCTACCAGCAGAAGAAGCATAACCCTCAAACCCAGAAGCGGGACTGATAACTGCTAAATTCGGTATATTTTTGATTAAAGCGTGTTGAATGCCGATATTAAATAAGGGCTTTTGGATGTGTAAAAGGTTTTCAATACGTTTTTTTTCTGCTCTATTGCCTAAACCTTTGATACCTCCACGAATATCAAAATGATAGCCAAAAGTTCCTAAAGCTTCATCATTTCTAACTCCGCCTGTGAGCATTTCTGCGCCGGTTAAAGGATCGATTACTCCTGTAATGTTACCTGCGTGACGAATGTATAATTCCGACGCTGGATTAACAGTATCTGCTCCCATAGCTTTAAACCATTGAATTACATAACTCATTTCCGCGAGCATTTTTGATGTAGGTTTGGCTTTACCCCGTGCTAATGCTTCTGCTTGTGAGGCATTCACATCATATAAGAATGCGTTCCAAGACAATCTTTCACCGGAGAGAATGGCGACGTTACCGTTATCGAGAATTGCGCCACTTTTTTCTAAAATTAAGGGAGTTCCTCGAAAGGAATGATAGGCGATAGAAAGGGCTTTGCAACGGATATCTATGTAGTCTTTACCTACATACATAGTTTTGAATTTCCCATTTTGATCGACTAAGTCTTTTCTGAGACGGTTTGCTATTTCCGGGTTATTTCCTGCTGCTTGATTTAACCACTGTTGAGCGTGTGTATCGTTGAGGTTGGTAAAGCGTTCGAGGTAAAGTTTTTCTATATGTTGAAGTCTTTGTACGCTCAAGCCTTGAGTTTGAAATACTAAGGTAACTGAGAGTTCTGAATCCGGTAAGCCGAAGGTTTCAAAACCTTTAAGTTTTTCCACTCCAGCAGCTTGGGCTAATTCTGCATTTACGGTGGAATCAATAAACTGTTTGGCTAAATAAGTTTCGCCTTTGGTAAGATTAATCCCAACAATTTTATTTCTCTGCTTTATTACTGACTCAATTTCAATATTGCTTAATATATCGGCGCGAATTTCTCGCAACATCTCTCGCAAAACTCGATCTGCTAGGTGTGGTTCTAGGGCAACTTGTACTACTCCTACTCTTTTCAGAAATTCTTCGTAGATAGCGGGAGCGTCTCCAAAAGATGACAAATTGTGCGATCGCCGAATTTCAAGAGGTACCGAGGACCTATCCAAGTAGCTTAAGCCACCTCGTACTAGGTGTCCGCCAACACCTTTTCGCGAATCACCTTTAAACATTAGCAAGCTGCGCGGGTATGTATTAGTACGACGATAATATTCTCGTGCGGCACATACTAAACTTAGTATACCGGGAAGTTCATCTCCGAAAGCGATGATGTCATAAGTGCGAGTTCTGTACTCAAGTGAACTTTGAGGCATGGTTGTTGCTCATAATTATTACTTTGTAAAAAAATCAACAGTGTAAGTTTTTGCTATTTCGGAAAGGGTAGGGTACCCTTATAGGTACTTTGGTGCTGCTGTTAAATACTTACTCAGATGAAAATTTGACCCCGAAGACACGAATAAACTTTCAAGAGAACAATTCCATCTTCAAGGGGAACTTAAACAATAATTAATTCTTCTAATATCCCGTAGTTATGTGGCTGAAAAAAAGGTGTAGCACATTCTGCACAAAAAAGGTAAAAATCGAATGAAGAATAAATATGAATTTTTCTAAAAGTAGAGTTGCAATTGAGGTAACTTCTCAACAAATTAAGCAAATCAAGAAATGGATTTACCAGTATTTTGAAATAGATGAAGAAACTTCTATTTCTCTGAGTCAGTTACAGTGTAGCGAATCTAACTGTCCAACCATTGAAACGGTAATTTCGGTGATGACAAATCCTGTACAGCAATACAAGATTCATAAAAGAATTGCGGATATTGAATATACAGATATTTCTCAACTTTTATGAGATAATTAATATCTATCTATAAACTTAAAAATATTTATTTCAGGATAATACCTGTATTTCCTATTACTCTTTACGCTTTTTTGTTATCAGGAACTTCCAAAAAGTAAGAAGATTCAATGTAGAAGTATAAGCCGCTATTACTCTAAAGCTTCAATATTATCAACCGAGTAATAGTGGCTCTTACTGTATCAATAAAAGCTATTTTTATGATTTTTGATAATTAGTTAAATATAGCACTTTATTCTGTCACTAAATACTGTTGTTCAAAAAAC
>JBCBQE010000739.1:0-3799 GCA_039820385.1 Cyanobacteria bacterium J06635_10 | reverse complement strand
TAGCACGAGTAACTTTACCATAAGCACCGTGAGTTAATTCATACCAAAACTCTTCTAAAGAATATTCATCAATAACTTCAGTATCAGTTACAACTCTCCACAAATGTTTAGATGAATTAGTTTCTACTGGAAATCCTGGAATAATTTCATCAGCCCAAGCATGATATTCAGAATCTTTGAGATGCGGTGGTAATACAGCTACACGATGGTAAGGTAAATTATTTAATATTGGTGATAAACTGCTCAAGTGCAAATAAAAACCCAGCTCGATATAAACCGCTTTCGCTTCGGGTATTTGCTTGAGTAAATCAACTTCTTGATTGTCACCAAAAACTTGTATTTGGGGAAAATCGGCTGCAATTCGGTTTTTATCTATAGAAACATTACCAGTACCGGGACTGAAATAAATAATATCTTTATCTTCGACAGTTGCATCTTGGATTTGCTGATGAATCCAAGCAGTTTTTCCCGAACCCGCGCAACCAGCTACAACGTTAATCAAAGGTACAGTCATTTCAGTTATCAGTTATCAGTTATAGATAGATGGAAATTTATCAACCCTAGTATAGACTATATGAGAATGATAATCGTTTTTAGCTATTTTGGGAATCATGGTAACGAAATTTTAGATTTTCAATTTGGCTCTTTTTGAATGATAATGATAATGATTATTATACCTATTGCACAACTGCTCTACAGATGAATTTAAAATTTAGCGATCGCACTTCAATAGAACAAGTAGAAGAAGGTCTAGAACTTGCTCCCAAATTTGATTGCAACGGTTTGATACCAGTAGTGACAACAGATGCAAACTCTGGGGAAGTGTTGATGCAAGGCTATATGAATCAGGATGCATTAGTTAAAACAATTGAAACTGGTGAAGCTCATTATTATAGTCGCAGTCGTCAGCAGCTATGGCATAAAGGTGGATCAAGCGGATTGGTACAGAAAGTCAAGCAATTATTGATTGATGATGACCAAGATTGTATTTGGATGCGGGTTGAAGTTGCTGGTTCAGGGGCAAGTTGTCACGTTGGTTATCGTTCTTGTTTTTATCGTAGTATTCCTGTAGGAAAAGATGTTGTATCTTATGAGAACCATATACGGTTAACTTTTACCGAAAACGAAAAAACCTTTGACCCCAAGGCAGTTTACGGCGATGCACCCAATCCAACACAACTTTAATCTATCCTCGTGATGGTAAATAAGCCATGGGATTAACCGCCTTTTTTCCTGGAGGATGAATTTCAAAATGCAAATGAGGCCCTGTACTAAAACCAGTACTACCCATATGAGCAATCATTTGACCTTGGTCAACTTTTTGACCAAGTTTGACAAAGTGCCTGTGATTATGGGCATAACGAGTTAAACTACCGTCGATATGACGAATATCAATTATCTTCCCATAACCTCTTTGCCGACCTTCAAATGTTACAACTCCATCTGCTGCTGCAACTATTGGTGTTCCAGTTTTGTTAGCAATATCAATACCTCTGTGCATTCGACCCCAACGCATACCATAGCCTGAAGTTAAAACTCCTTTTGCTGGCCAAATATAAGCAATTTTTGTACTATCCGGAGATGGTGGAGAGGTATTTTGATCGATTGGTTGGGGAAGATATTTTTCGATAATTGCTAGAGGTGGTAAAGGTTGTCTTGTAAAAACTTTCTTGTTTGACTCTACTGGTTCTGCTGAAGCAGTTTGGTTACTTTGTCCAACAAATAAAACGCCAACATTTACGATGGACATTGTTACAGCAATTGTTAAAAAATTTGTCTGTGCTTTTCGGTAGTTTATCAATAGTTTATTTAAACGAAACACCGAGACATCAGCATTCCTTTCGGATAAAGTCTTTGCCGTCTTGATTAATATGGACTTCAAGAATAGCCTCCAGGTTTGAATGTGTGAGGAAAACAAACGTTTGTTATCTATATGAGAATGATAATCATTCTCATATACTTGGTCAAGGCTATTCTAGATACAATTTACTCTCTTTCCACTGTAAAATTACCTATAAAAATTTCTCTCTACTTCAGTCAACACCGGTAATCTGTAGAGACGTAGCACTGCTACGTCTCCCTACGTTGGAAAGAAAACGAACTCATCAAAACTTATAGGGCAGACTACTACTAGTGGTGCGTTTCAAAAATTATGATGGGTCGGGTTTTCTCGGTAATTCTGGGAGACGTTATATATAACGTCTCTACATCACTTCGATGAAAAACCCATCAAAATTAATGTGATGGATTACTAGCCAGTCGCCTATTCTTGACGACTTATCGAAATACTCAAGCTATGGTTAGTTAGTTACGATACCAGCGAGTTTCCCCATTGGGTTGGTCGATTAAATTGACTCCTACAGCTTGTAATTGATTGCGAATAGAATCGGATAAATCAAAGTTACGATTTTTACGTGCATCTTGTCGTTGCTCAATTAAAGCTGCAATTTCTGCATTACTAATTACTTCGGATGCGTTTTTATTTTCTGCTGGGGATAAAATTTCCAGTCCAAAAACATCTGCTAATGTCACTAAAGTTTGCCACATTTGCTGTAACTTTTCTGAAGAAATTTCAGTATTACCTTGATGGGTGATGATATTAGCATTTCGACGCAATTCTTTGGCTAGTTCAAATAATACACGATTACCCCCTGGTGTATTAAAATCATCATCCATTGCTGTTTTAAAGCTATTTATCTCAGAATTCTGCAATTCAGTTTTTGGATTGAGATTTGTTTCCTTCCATCCCAATTTTTCGCCATATTGGTGTCGGAATAACAAACCAGTTTTGAGAGTTTCCCAAGAATTTTCAGCGGAAGAAATAGCATCTTCTGTAAAGTCCAAAGGCTTGCGGTAATGACCTTGCAGTACAAATAATCTGATAACCATTGGGTCTATTGGTCGGTCAAGTAATTCTCGAATGGTCGTAAAATTACCTAGGGATTTGGACATTTTTACACCGTTCACAGTCACCATACCGTTATGCATCCAGTAATTAGCAAGTGGTTTACCCGTGACTACTTCTGATTGAGCGATTTCATTTTCATGATGGGGAAATACCAAATCACCACCACCACCATGAATATCAATGGTTTCTCCTAAATTAGCACGAATCATTGCCGAACATTCAATGTGCCATCCCGGTCTTCCCATTCCCCAAGGTGACTCCCAAGATGGTTCTCCCGGTTTTGCTGCTTTCCACAAGGCAAAGTCAGATGGTTTATGTTTCTTCTTTCCTGATAAGTCTTCTAAATCAACTCTACCACTAGCCCCAGCTTGCATATCTTCTAATTGCTTACCGGAAAGTTTGCCATATTCAGAAAAGTTGTCTGTCTTGTAGTAAACATCTCCATTTACTGCATAAGCGTAGTCTTTTCGTTCTAATTCTGCAATAAACTGATGAATAGGGGTGATATTTTCAGTTACACGGGGATACGAGGATGCATCAATGACGTTTAAGCGACGGATATCTTCAAAATAGGCTTGAATGTACTTTTGAGAAACCTCTTCCATTGATGTATTTTCAGCGTTAGCGCGATTCAGAATTTTGTCATCAATGTCGGTAAAGTTTTGCATATAACGCACTTCATAACCGCTAAATTTTAAATAGCGTCGCACCGTATCCCAGACAATATAAGACCTTGCATGACCTAGGTGACAATAATCATACACTGTGACACCACAGCAGTACATTTTTACCTTTCCTGGTTCTAAAGGTTGAAAGGTTTCTTTACGACGGGTGAGGGTATTGTATACTGTTAGACTCATGTCAGTTATCAATTATCAGTTGTTTTGATCA
>JBCBQE010000738.1:0-3832 GCA_039820385.1 Cyanobacteria bacterium J06635_10 | reverse complement strand
GAAGAAGCTCAGGTTTATTTGTTAGAAGTTTTAAGGCAGATGATGGTGAAAGATAATATGGTTAAACATCTAATCAAACAAACCTGAGCTTCTTCTTTACTTAGTTGAGTCACTTGCTTTTTTAAATTTTCTAGACGAAATTGTTGCTCTAAAGTGAGCTCCATTGGGAAATCCATAATTCACTCCTCTGAAAATGCTTTTTGCAATTACACAGTTAACCAACTACTAGCTGACGAGCACCCGGCGGAGATTTTTTTTAGAAGAAAAAATTTGGGAACCCTTGACGAAGGAAACTGGCATTCAGCAATAGGCAATTTAGCGCCCAATTGATGCAAGCACTCCGTGCTACTAGTATTTTTTCGATTTCATACTAGCTTATCGTAAAACTTATAAAGTGTCTATTTTGTCAAGCTATTTACAAATGAAGTAAAAAAAATTAACGATGCTGTAAATGTATCATGTTAATTTACTGGTTGCTTGGCTCGGAGAATAAGAGAGCGAAAGTATGAATGAGTCTTAGAAGGAGCAGTAAAATCAGCAAAAACTGATTGTTCGTGCCGAGAATGTAAATTTATTGACTCAATGAGGCAATGCCAGAATATGTCTATAAATACACGAAAAGAATTTTGGGAATTGTATAGTCAAAGACAAATTTCTTTCCCTTGCCTCCGGATCTCCGGTCTATTTATTGGCGGTCATATTTTTTGGTAATCTAGAAATCAAGTGATTAAAACACAAAACTCGTAAAGTATCGTTCCTAAAATCAAAATTTAACAATCAAAAATTAGGAGTCATATTTAAAGATGGACGCGGTAAAATTTTTTCAGCAAAGTGCTGGTCGGTGGCATTCGTCTCGTACTACTCATCACCTTGCATTCAAGCGCTCGGAAATTGGAGAATCAAATATTGAAGTGCAAAGCTTAGAAGCAGATTCTCCACAAATAATTGCCTTATGTGAAATGCATCAAGTAGATCCAAATATTACCGTGGGTGGATCTCACGTGAGTTGGTTGGGAACAATGGCTTGGGATAAAGAGGATGAAGAAAACCACGAAGGAAATACGGTGTTTGCGATCGTACCTGATGAAGATAATCCCACCAGAGGCAGATTACTCCGCGAAAGGGGTTATGCAGAAATTGTCCCAGTAGTTGGTCGTTTTCATATGGATGATCAAGGAGGGTTGGTGCTTACAACTGAATATGACACCATGAGTTCTATCGAACGGTTTTGGTTTGCCAGTCCAAATATGAGAATGCGTACGAGCACTGTTAAGCGTTTTGGTGGATTCAATAGTGCATCTTTTTGCGTTGAAACCCGGGTTGACGACACAACTGACAATTCCACTACCCAAGAAGTAACTCCTATTCAAGATCGAGAAGTTCTTGATGCAAGACAGTTTTATTCTGTTTTGGGATGGTAAGTTTTGCTAATTACCTTACTCGCACCTATGAAATTTAGCTGTGAAGGGTTCCCATCAGAAATCTTTTTCTTCTAAAAAAATTCTGATGGGTGCCGGTGAGGAGCCGTTAAGTTTCGTAAATTTTAATGATAAATTACGGGTTACAATTAAGCTACCATCTTAATATATCTTGTAAAGTTATTAAATTTCATTAAAAACATGGAGGTTATCGCGTGGCAATTCCTTTGTTAGAGTATGCCCCTTCTAGTCAAAACCAGCGTGTAGCTGGATACGAACAACCAGGTGAAGAACAACCCAAAATTTACTCTACTGAAAACTTGCTTTCTGTATCAGATATGCAGGGTTTGATCGAAGCAGCATATCGTCAGATATTTTTCCATGCCTTTGCTGCAGATCGCGAAACTTTTTTAGAGTCGCAACTCCGTAACGGACAAATAACAGTACGAGACTTTATTCGTGGCTTGATACTTTCAGACACTTTTAAGAAAAGCTTCTACAATCTAAATAGCAACTATCGTTTTGTGGAACAATGCGTTCAACGAGTATTAGGACGCGATATTTACAGCGAACGAGAAAAGTTGGCTTGGTCGATTGTAGTAGCGACTAAAGGTATCAAAGGATTCGTTGACGATTTGCTTAACAGTGACGAGTATCTAGATAATTTTGGATACGATATCGTTCCTTATCAACGTCGCCGAATTCTTCCCAGTCGCTCCGAAGGAGAAAGACCTTTTAATATTCAATCTCCGCGCTACGATGAATACTATCGTGGAAAATTGGGCTTCCCACAAATCGTTTGGCAGAACGTTACACGCAGTTTCAAACCTCAAGAAAAGCAGCCAAAAGCAGGCGATCCAGCTAACTTCATGGCCATGGCACAAGGCGTTAATGCAGAAGGAAATCCTCCACAAAGGATTTCGGCTTTAAACATTGATATTGAGAAGTCTGTACCTTATCGTCAAATGGCAACTGCTGGTAGATAGGTAATTCGCTAGTTTGCCGTCACTTTCTCGATATTAAATTAATTAGTCATTAGTCATTTATCATTAGTAAAAGGCTTTTTAGACGAAGGTTTTAGCTAATGATTGACGACTAATGATTTTGATAAAGGTTAGTTGTTGGTTGTTATTTGTTGGTTGTTAGTTGTTGGTTGTTAGCGACAATAAACAAAGGTATTGAAGAATCAATTTATTTCGCTCCAGGAAATCTTCTGTGGAATACATCCAAGAGTTTTGTTAATGTTAAGGGTAAAGGAGCAATAACTTCAACTGCAACGCCCTTAACTGGATGTTGCAATTTCAGTTTCCAAGCATGTAAAGCTTGCCCTGGTAAGTTCACTCCTACCGAACGACCGGAACTATAAACAGAATCCCCTACAATAGGATGGCCTATGTGAGCACAATGGACGCGAATTTGATGAGTACGTCCAGTTTCTAACTGAAAGTGCATTAATGTATAATTACCAAGACGCTCTTTAATTTGCCAATGGGTGATAGCTTCTCGTCCACCTTTTTCTACGGGGACAACCGCCATTTTTTTACGTTCTTTAGGATGTCTACCTATAGGTAAATTAATTGTACCGCATTCTTCCTTAGTCGCACCATATACAACACCAAGATATTCTCGCCGTGCTGTTTTGGCTTTGAGTTGCGCTTGTAAACTGTGGTGGGCTATTTCTGTTTTGGCGATCGCAATGGCACCTGTGGTATCTTTATCAAGTCTGTGGACGATTCCGGGCCGTTGAACGCCGCCAATTCCTGGTAAATTGGGACAATGGGCTAAAAGTGCATTAACTAGAGTACCATTAGGGTGACCGGGGGCTGGATGGACGACTAAACCTGCTGGTTTATTCAAGATGAGTATTTGGTTGTCTTCATAGAGAATATCTAAAGGAATGTCTTCTGCTTCTAATTCTAAAGGTTGAGGTTGGGGTATTTCTACAAGGATAAAATCCCCTTCTTTAACGGAAGCTTTTTTGGAGTTACAAGTTTTACCATTAAGTTGAACTTTACCTTGTTCAATCAACTGTTGAATTCTCGATCGCGATAAATCTGGGTTTTTCTGAGAAAGGTAACTATCAATACGTGAAGTGTTTTGTTCTACTTTTAAAGATATTGATTGAGTGGATATCATGTTTGGTAATAGCCAATCGCGGCTCTTAATTTTGAATAAAAAATCTATAATTATCTCAACTGGCTTGTTCAGTATGTATATTACTCATTCCCCAGTTTGGTAACAACTAGCAATTTAAATCTAGTCTAACAAGCATATATTGATACATATAGGATAAATTAATCGTAACCGATTGGATAGAAGGTTACCTTGGTGGTGAGTTAAACTTAGAGTAAATTTGCCGGTTTTATTTTCTTGTCAATATCTTGACTTACATAAACTCTACAATTATTAATCTA
>JBCBQE010000737.1:0-3835 GCA_039820385.1 Cyanobacteria bacterium J06635_10 | reverse complement strand
CTAGAACAAATTCCAAGCTATTACTAACATCTGAGGAAACATTACGACCACGCTGTAATTTTGCTTTCATTTGTTGCAGCTCAATTTCGATTTCTCGTCGCGTTTCCCAATAACTTTTTTGAAAAGCCATATTTTACACCCGCTACAATTATTTTAAGAACAATCTATGTCAAAAGATACTCTTGAATAGCAGTAGGGGCAATTGTGGTTTTACTGAAAATGAGTATTTTAAGTTTAGATATATTTTCTCAACGACTCACCGCTAACTTACCAACAGCTTTAACACATAATTGAGCAATTAACTCCGTCGCCGTAGCAGCACTTTGAAGTTGAGCAAAATTGAGAGTATCAGCTGTAATATTGCTCTCACGCAATATTTTTTCAATACCTTCCTGACTCAACTTCATTCCTGCTTCGAGAAAGTCGGTACAAGGGGCTTGATGTCTGGGTGTTAAAACGCGAGTACGTTTGCACCAAAAATGAGAAATTACATGAAAAACATGACCTTTACCCCAATCAAAACTTACCGCTACTACTGGTGCATTATAACTTTGGAGTAAATCGTGACTAGCAGCTTCAATTTTCACTTTGTCAGGGTTTAATATCTCAATTGGATAACTACTAGTTTCCAACCACCATTGTGGATCTGCACCTAAAACAACAACTTCTGACCACAAACTATTTAAATTAGCTTCAACAGAAATAACTTCATCTTTTGTTGTATCTTTGGTAGGCTTTACAGTATTAGGAAAAGCTTTGGGAATAAAATGACCGAGTGCCCAATCCGAACTTACCAAATATTTACCATTTTCTACCTGCTGCGATAAGTCAGAAATTAATTGATTATCGTAACTACCAGAACAATTCACAAAAATAACTTCGGCTGTGATATCTTTGCCTTTTGGGTTCATTGTGAAAGGTACATTCAAACATTTCAGAACTTCTTCCACCTTATCGAAATTACCAGAATAAACGGCAATATCATCCTGATTAATTCGATTTAAAATACTCAAAGCTCCGGGATGTTGCTCGGCGAAACGCTGACGTACAGAAGCCGCTGCTATCTCGTAAGCTATTTGCATCTCAGTCATTATTTTCACCTCTAAAATTAAATTTTTTATATTAGTTTGATTAAAATTGACTGTCTGATATTAAATATGAAATGTAAGTTACAAAATGCTCCCTCTCCTTAGTAAGGAGAGGGTTGGGGTGAGGTTAATCAATATTTTCCCCAAGCACGAATCTCACAAAGCGGCGAACTCGAATATTCTCACCAATAACAGAGATGATTTGATTAATTTGCTCTTCCACAGTAAAACTTGGATTGCGGATAAAAGATTGATTCATCAAAGTCATTTCCTTGAGGCGTTTTTCAACGCGTCCTTTAACAATTTTTTCCTTGATATTATCTGGCTTATTCGCCAAATCATCCCGTTCCATTTCAATAGCTTTTTCCTTTTCAACTATTTCTGTTGGAATATCTTCTACTTTCACATATTTAATATTTGAATAAGCCGCAATTTGCATTGCAATATCTTTCACTAACACCTGAAAAGCTTCAGTCTTGGCTACAAAATCAGTTTCGCAATTTACCTCTACCAAAACCCCAACTCTATTACCCGTGTGAATATAGCTTGAAACTATTCCTTCTAATGTATTTTGTTGAAAATCATTTCCAAGACATACAGTTTTGGATTTTTTTCTTAACCATACAACCGCAGCTTCAACATCACCATTAGTTGCTTGTAGCGCTTTTTTACAGTCCATTACTCCAACACCAGTTTTGTGGCGTAGTTGTTGGACAATTTTTGCAGTTATGTCCACCATTGAATTTTAGATTTTAGATTTTAGATTTTCCAGAAAGTTGGTGGTACCTGAAAGCGGTTTTCACTCTTATTGCAATACAACAGGTAACTACCCCTGCCCCAGCAGCACCTCTCTCCTTAATAAGGAGAGGGGATGGGGGTGAGGTTTTTGCTGTATCGAACTAAACTGAAATTCGCTATATTTATTGATGAGATAACTCAAGTCTTATTAACTTTAGTAAACACTCAAAAATCAAAAATATAACTCCTAATACCAATTCTGTATGAGGCTGCGCTTAATCGCTCTCAGCCTGGAAGGCTGGAGCTACCTCTACAAAGCCAACAAAGGTTGGCTAAATTCGGCGCATCTTTATAAAGAAATGGTATAACTCCCAACTCCTAAATTTCTACTTATCATCTCTAATAGGTAAAGCAGTCTCCATAATTTCCATCAACAATTCCAAGCGTGATGGACGAGATAATAGTGGAACCAAGTTAGGTAAAGAATAGTAATCACCGTTAAAAGTAAAGGTATCTACCTGCACTTGTTTCAGCTTCAATTGAGCTTCTACCCAATCGCTAGCATGACCAACTTTGACGATAATTACATTGGGTAGAACACCCAAATCATGACTGTACTTGCTGTAAGCTTCGGCAAAATAAGGCGCTGTATTTTCCCCTTCATCAGTCACCATGATGAATTGTTCGACAACTTGCTTTTTCAACCGCATTGCTTCCACAGCACAACCGCAGCTAGTAGCACCACCAGCCTTAATCAACTTAAAAGCACGTTCCCAATCGCTCAACTCGCTGCCTTGGGCTTTTACTGCATAAGGCATGGTATCAAAAGCATAGACAAATAAATCGGCTTCCGTAATTCCCGAAATCATTGCAGCTAAACGCTTACCAATTTCGATCGCCTTTTCCATGGAACCGGATTTATCAACTAGTAAAGCCGTAGACTTGCGGATTTGGCCACGCTTTTTAACTTGCTCATTGGTGACTTTTTCTAACTTTGCAGCAGTAGAAGCATCCAACTGAGTTGCATCACCAGCAACACGAGCTTTAAATGCGGAGACACGCTTACTAGCTGCTGCTTCCTCTAATTTCCCGTCAATCAAAGCTTTAACTTCTGGATGTTCCATCGCACCCCTAGCTTGCAGGGATTTGAGATTGTTAATTACCTCTTGCGGCGACATGGAGTTAATCAAAGCGACTAACACAGTAGGCGTTAATTGCTTTACCGCTCCAATCGCGATCGTGTAAGGAATATTATGCTCTACAATCAAAGCCGCTTGCTCTGCGGGGTTTTCTGCTTTCGCTATTTGCTTGAGCATGTAAGCAAGACTATCTTGTGGTGGTGTACCTTTAAACAACACCGCATCCGCACGCTGACCGGGTTTTATGTGTAAACTTGCATACAAGTGCTTCATCGCCTTACGTCCCCGCAAAGCTGCGCGATCGAAAAACTGCGGATTTATTTCCCGTGCTTTCAGATAACGGCTAACAGCGGTACGTGTTGAGCGCGGTACCTTACCTCTTTGCTGCTTCATAAAGTCAACAATCCGAGCAACTTGATAAGGTGGGAACTCTTGCAGCATAATAAAACCTGCATCCCGATGCTCTTCTACGTCGCTGGTTAACAAATGTCCCACAAACACTTCCTTATGATCGCGGACATCACCATTACGCTGATACCATACAGCTAGATGTCCGTAAAAAAGTGGGTCTAATTCTATGATTATTTTGTGAAATTCTGCAACTTTTTCTAACTCGCGGTGAGGAGTTGTTAGTAAAGTATTAATTAATTCTAAACGTAAATCTTGTTCTGCTGTATTCATTTTTAATACCTCTTCTCGAAATTTTGGATTTTAGATTTAAAAAACATTCAAAATCTCAAATTATTGGAGATAGGTGTCGCACGCTAATCAATGATTTTTATAATCACCGCACAAGTTTAAAGAGCTTTTTTACGATCAAAACCGTGACAGTGTTTTGTATGTAAGCTCAATGTGTTAGGGTGCGGCAAC
>JBCBQE010000736.1:0-3841 GCA_039820385.1 Cyanobacteria bacterium J06635_10 | reverse complement strand
GTTTAGCTAAAAAATGTTTTATTTTAAACTTTCACTGTACGAAAAGGCACTAAAGATTAAGATAAAGAGAAATGAATAAATAGGTTGTAATTATTAATACGGGTGCAAAGAGCTAATTAAATGGTTGAAAATTAAGATAAACCGATTAATTTAGATAATTTAGAGCTTCTTTTAAACTACCTCTACAAGTTTTAACGAAAGTCAAGGGCTCCTATGAGAATTTTTTTCTTCTAAAAAAATTCTCATAGGTACCCGTCAATAAAGTTACCTTAAATTAGAGATTAAAAAATGGACTCGTACCCAATCTTGGGAGTTCAGAATGCGGACGATGATACAAGTAATACACCGTCCCCGATAGCTTATTCAGCTATTTACAAGCTTTGGAAGGAAGTTGTTGGGGATACTAACCTCATATCTGAGTTTAACCAAACTTGGACCGTGAGTCAGTTTCAATTAGGTGATGAACTCACTCAGTACAATTGCGCTCAGCACTCAGCAGCTAGTGGTGGTGTCGTTTACTTGCTTTGTCAAGGTAAAGTTCGCTTGCTGGCATTTGATACATCTTTGAGAAAGGAAGTGTCAATTCAATTACTCCAGGCAAATCAAATTTTTGGAGGAGATGATGCATTCGCAGATATTTATCAAGAATATCGAACTGTGGCAGCCAGCAGTGGAATACTCGCGCAAATTTCGTTAAAGCATCTTGATATCTGGTTGCAGCGTTACCCAGCTTTATACGATTATTTCTCACAAATCAGTCAATCGCGTCAAAAATTGATTTTTTTTAAGACGCTAACAAAATTGCGATCGCTACGAAGTGTATCTCTACAAAAGCTACTTCCTTATTTTATCAGCACTGAGATTAGTACGGGTTCACCTTTAATAACAACATCTCCATCGGAGGGTTATTTCTGGCTTGTAAATGGAGAAATTAGCAGTATTTCAGGGAAAAATCAGCCCCCAATAGTGGGAGACAGTTGGGAATACAAAAATCCGATCCAAGGAGATTTAATATCTCGAACGGATTTATCGTTATTTCATTTACCGAAAGAACACTTTGATTTAGTCGCAGAGACTTTACCAGAGTTGGGAAGTCTTGGAGTTGTTTTGACTAAAGAGCCTCTCAAGGAAGAAGAGGAGGAAGATTACAAGGTTGAGTCGGAAAATTTACAGCAGGAAGCTGACGAGCAGCCGACGGGTACCCATGACGAAAAAGATAATCAACATCCTCCTCGGCGATGGTTTTGGATTTACCCTTTTATTCATCAGCAAAGTTCCTCAGATTGCGGTGCAGCAAGTCTGGCAATGATTAGTCGATACTGGGGAAAACGTTTTAGCCTGAATACTTTGCGTTCTATAGCACGCATAAACTCTATGGGTGCGGAGTTTAGCGATTTGGCAAATGCGGCTAAAAGCTTGGGATACGAAGCTTTAGCAGTAAGAGGTTCTTTAAATAGATTAGAGTTGCAATCGTTACCTTTTGTCGCTCATTATCAGGGAAATCACTATATTGTAGTCTGGCGAATAAAAGATAAATGTGTATTTATTTCAGATCCAGCTATAGGTAAACGATGGGTTTCTCGTTCGGAATTTGAAGCGAATTTCACGGGATATGCTTTACTTTTATCTCCAACAGAGCTTTTTTATACTAATAAGAGCGAAAAAATTTCTTTGAGCCGCTTTTATCCATTTTTTCAAGATAATCGCCTTTTATTAGGAAAGATCGTTATTGTTTCTATACTGTTAGCGCTTTTGGGAGTAGCCCCAGTTTTACTTGCCCAAACTGTAATAGATGTAGTAATAACTGCCAAAAATTTTGATTCAATAAACATTTTCGCTCTCGGCTTTCTTGTATTCGGGTTTGGGCGTATCACTTTAACCGCAGTGCGTCAGTATCTTATAGATTATTTATCCAACCGCTTGGATGAAACTTTGATTGGCGATTTCATCAGTCATACTCTGGAATTACCATTATCTTTTTTTGCTGCTCGCACAGTAGGAGACATTATCAGCCAAATTCAAGATAACCCCAAAATTCAACGTTTTTTAACTCGTCAAGCTATAAGTATCACAATAGAAGGGTTAATGACGATTATTTACTTCGGGTTGATGACTTATTACAGTTGGCGACTCACTTTAGTGGTGATGGGTTTTATTCTACCGATGATGTGTTCTCGTTTTAGCGCAAATCTATTTTTGAAAAAATTGAGCCGGGAATATTCTTTTGACTTTGCCATGCAAAACTCTGCAATGGTAGAAATGATAACCAAGATTACCACAATCAAAACCGCTGCGGCTGAAAGTTCCTTGCAATGGCATTGGAAAGAAAGTTTTAACCAAATGTTAAATACGCGCCAAAAAGGTCAAAAATTAACTAATACTTTCCAGTTTGTAAGTAGTTTGATTAACCACCTTGGTAATACGGGAGTGTTGTGGTATGGCACGCACATGGTGATAAATTCTCAAATATCTATAGGGGAATTTATCGCTTTTAATATGCTTATTGGTAATACGATAAACCCAATATTGGCATTGGTCAAATTATGGGATGAATTTTGTGAGGTGCTGACTTCTGTTGAAAGGCTTGAGGATGTTTTAGGTAGTCCATCGGAAGAAACAACACAGAAGCCCTTAATCATACTACCTCCTATTCACGGTGAAGTACATTTTGAGAACGTGAGTTTCCGTTATCATCAACAGCAGCATAATATTCTGCAAAATATTTCTTTTCACGTCAAGCCAGGGCAAACCATTGGTATTGTAGGACGAAGTGGTTCTGGCAAAAGCACTTTAGTTAAGTTGCTTGGCGGTTTGTATCATGCCGATAGCGGAAATATTCTGATTGACGGATACGATGTGGCGAAGGTGTCTCCTTATTCTTTTCGCAGTCAATTAGGTGTAGCACCACAAGAATTTTTCCTGTTTTCTGGAACAATCCTAGAAAATATCACTTTGTACAATGGAGAATTTAGCCTTGAGCAAGTTCAAGCTGCTGCAAAGTTGTCAGGAGCCCATACTTTTATTCAGGAGCTACCTTTAGGATACAGCACCATGATTGGAGAAGGAGGAATAAAGCTAGAGAGCACAGAGCAGCGAAAAATAGCTATTGCTCGGGCTTTAGTTAAAAATCCCCGTATTTTAATTTTGGATGAACCTAGAAGTTACCTTGATTCGCAAAGCGAGTATCAATTTCAACAAAATTTAGCTCGCTTTAATCGTGTTTGCATTAATACTTCATCTACATTTCGCACAACTTTTATCGTTACTCCGAGTCTTAATAGCATCTTTACTACCGATAATATTTTAGTTCTCGATCGAGGTGTTTTAGCGGAGCAAGGCACTCATGAAAAGTTAATGAGAGAAAGTAGAATTTATCCGAGCTTAATACAACAGCAGTGAAATATGTAATCTTACTTATATAAATTATGAACTTTCAATAATAAATACAAATATTTTGCAAATACAATCATTCATATGTGGCATGAAAAATTTTTTTTGTTTTAACTTGCGTAAATTTTTGCAAAGCAGAAAAACTATCTTTACACTCAAAAAATACTCGAACAAGATGTTTTTGATGATATTATATGAAAACTTTATATTATTTTTTAAAGATAATACCAATAAATTGTATTTTTTACAACTATTTTTCATATTTTTTCGCTAAATCTAAAAATAAACTTCATTACAAATTAAAAAAAAACTTACAATGTCATTCTGAGTAAAAAGACTAATATATATAGGTTTAGGCTAATAGAATGATTCATACTATAAATGTCAATGTGACTCAAAATAATATTTAATTACATGGTTAGAAATTCTATTGATAAATGCTATATATATT
>JBCBQE010000735.1:0-3852 GCA_039820385.1 Cyanobacteria bacterium J06635_10 | reverse complement strand
CTGACTCGACTTTGATGTATAAACCTTCCATCACAGAACTTCCATCGGTTTGTTTGAGGGAACGTTCGATATCTAGTCCTTTTTCTCGGCAGATTTGTTGAAAATTTTCTAAGTGTTCGGAGGTTTGGTAATGAGACTTTCCTAACAAACCAATTAATTGTTTGTAGGATTGAAGTTCTCCAGAAAACAGTACGGGTACGGAAATCAATGGCAAATCTGCTAATAACTGTTTTCTTTTTGCCGTACTTAGAAATACTTGCTTTTCTAAATCGAGGACATCGTATTCTAAGAAATAATGGGGTAAAGCATCATAAAACACCGTATGTTTTGCATACAGCCATTCTCCGTAAAGAATGTAACGACTACCCAATACTTCCCAAAAACTGGCAACGTGAGTATTAGCCCACTGCTTAAACAAGTTGAAGTGCTTTTCTCGCGCTCCCCCTGTTAAATAGTGTCCCCGACTTTGCAGTTGAATTTGTCCATCAGCACTAAAGCTAATAGCAGCATTCGCACCATCAACTTTTTCTTCAACCACTACATACCGCTGTTTAATTTCCGCGAAAGGGATATTATCTAAATCTTCATCCCCAGGCTGGAGTCGCGAGCCCTGAATGTGATGGGTACGCGGATATTTATATATTTGTTCCATTTTTTTACTCTCGGTAAACTCAATCAAAATTCAAGTTAAAAACCGCAGCGAATGAAAATAGAAGCGTCCAAAAAGACAACATTCGCGCTAAAACATAAACTTGAGTGACTTGAGCAACTACATATCCCGTTACCGTTATTCCAAGAGTTGATATTTTTCTATGTTACACGATAATACAATTAACAGTCAACAGTGAGCAGTGAGCAGTGAACAATGAACAATTAACAGTAGAAGATTTTTCGTAACGTAGGTTGGGTTGAAGGAAGTGAAACCCAACATTGCGCTGGTTTATCTCCCTCAAAGGGATCTACAATTTTTCGGTAATTTTAGAGCGAGTAGTTACTGTTTGACTTCACTTGGTTTCTCCAATTAATGTAAAAGCGGCCCAATTCTGTGTCTTAGGATATTGTTTCATTGTTGTTAGCATTGCCTGTCGTAGGGCTTGGGCTTTATCTGGGTTTTGTTGAAGATTTTGATAGAATTGTGTCATTAATTTTTCGCTGGATTCATCTGGTATTTTCCACAAAGTCACAACTATACTGGGAACACCTGCAGTAATTAAAGAGCGGGATAAACCGATAACGCCATCACCAGTAATCCGCCCTCTTCCGGTATCGCAAGCGCTTAATACAACTAACTCTGCGTTTAATTTTAAGTTGAGAATATCTGAGGCTGTAAGTAAGCCATTGTCTTTCCCATCTGGTGCGAGAACAATTGTACCTGGTATACCTAATTTTTTGACATCATCTAACAATCCGTGGGTTGCTAAATGAATAATTCTGGCGCTGGGCATTCGTTTTAAGACAGTGGCTACTGTAGGTTGATTGCCAATAAGAGGTTTTGTTTTGAGAAGATTGGCTATCTTAATAGCTTCCTCTTTAGCACTTGGGAGTTGTTTAATACGATATTCTCTGCTGATATTCGGTTTAATGGTGGGATCTCCTACTACTAAAGCACCCTTTCCTGAAATTCTCTGACGTTGTTTATGGGTAAAATCTAAAACTTGAATGGCAGGAGTAGTTAAGATGGTGTGTTTTTCAATTAAGTGTTTACCTTTAGCGTCTTTTAAAGCTGGAAATGGAATTAAAAACAAGGATTTGTGTGGTACAAAAATGATACGCTCTTGAGGATTTTGGGGTAAAAGATCGGCTATGGGTTCAATGAGAGTTTGATGGAGTTTTTGTAATGGTTGTAAAGTTTGTTTGCTGTCAAGTTTCGGAACTGGTTTAATACCTCTTGATATAACACCTATAGAAAGGCGAGTTGTAGCAACGAAGTTTTCTAAGGAAGTGTTTAAGGATTTGAGATCGACCTGGCGAAATGCAATTTCACCTGTAGGTTTTATAACCCAAATATATAATTCTTTGTCAGAAATAATTGAATATTCAATTAATGTTGCTTTTTGAGTTTTGGCAATTTGCTGAATTTTTGAAATTGAGGGTGATGAGGTAGTTGCTTGAAGTTGTGAATCGGAAGATAAGCGTTGAGCTAATAGTTCTATAAATGCTCTAGCACGTCCCCTTTCTGCTATTTCTAAAGCTTGTTTAAATTTATTTTGGGCAACGAGGACTTTTTGTAAAACTCTGTAGGTTTGCTCTTGGGTTTCAAAAATCGATATTTTCTCAGCATCAGTTAATCCCGGTCGTAAAGATTCTAATACGTTAATTGCTTTGTATAATTCTTCTGTGGCGTTTTTAAAATTCCCTTGTTTGTAGTAAGCATTCCCTAAATTTATTAGTGCTGCTCCTTCACCTAAAGGATCTTTTACTTCTCTTGCGATCGCTAAACTAGAGAGATGATAATCAATTGCTTGTTTATATTTTTCTTGCTTTTGTAAAGCGCTGCCAATATTGTTGAGAACAGTTCCGATATCTGGGCGTTTTCCTACTTTTTTGTAAATAGTTAAAGCTTGCTCGTAAAGTTCTAAAGCTTCGTTATACTCACCCCGGTCGAGTTGAATATTTCCCATGTTATTCAGGGTTGTTGCAATACCTGCTTCGTCACCGATATTTTGTTTGATATTTAAAGCTCGTCTGTAAGATTTCAACGCTAATTGATATTCATTTAGATTACGATAAACAGCACCAATACTATTAAGGGTTACGCTTTCACCAAAATTATCTTTAATTTCTCTACGAATGGCTAAAGCTTCTCGATAAAATTCCAAAGCTTTGTCATACTGACCTATATTATTAAAAATTTCCCCAATATTAGTCAAATTTGTACCGATTAATTGACGATTGCCAACTTCTCTAAATATTTTTAAAGCTCTTGCATAAACCGAGAGTGCATCTTGATATTTACCCATATTACGATAGAGTACGCCAAGGTTGTTAAGGGTTGTACCTAAGCTAATTTGAGTACTAGGAAGTATTTCTAATACTTGTTTGTAAACCTTTAGGGCTTGGGAATATTTACCTTGATTGTTATAAACAGCCGCAATATTGTTTAAGGTTGTAGCTTCACCAGCTTTATCAATAACACTTTTATAAAGAGGAAGGGCTTGCTGGTAGTTTTCTAAGGCTTTATTATATTGATTTAGATTACGATAAGCTGTACCAATATTATTTAAAAGAGTTGCTTGACCTCTACGATCTTCATATTCTTTTTTTATTTCTAAGGCTTGCTGATAAAATTTTATTGCTTCCTGATATTTACCTATATTAGTATAAGTTAATCCTATGTTATTTAGTATTGTTCCTTCACTTGCTTTTTGTTTAAATTTTCTAAAAATAGCTAAAGCTTCTTCAAAGGAATCAAGAGCTTTTTGATATTCATTTAATTTCCTGTAAGCAGAACCAATATAGTTGAATACTGAGCCTTGACTAAAGCTGTCATCAAGTTCTTTATAAATATTTAGTGCTAATTCCCAAGATTTTATTGCAGCATTCAATTGGTTATTTTGTAACTGCTCGATGCCTTGATTAACTAAATCCACAGCTTCTTGTTTACGCGATGATGTTTGTGCTTGAAGTTGTGAATTGGTAGCTTGGATTTTGAATTGTGAGAATGACAATTCAAGGCTTATATCTATAAAAGTTGAGAATAGAGCAATAAACGCAGCAGAAGTTATTCTTTTAAAATTCATAATTCAATTATTTAAATCATTGTAAATTTGATACCAAACAGCTATGCTGAATTCTTAAAGTGTGAGGGTGAAAAAATCACACTTAAGTTATACAATTTATTTATCAAGATGC